>NZ_JBEXUI010000002.1:126418-309758 GCF_040614395.1 Nocardia sp. NPDC005998
CGTCCAGGCCCCAGCCTCGTCCAGGCCCCAGCCTCGTCCAGGCCCCAGCCTCGTCCAGGCCCCAGCCTCGTCCAGGCCCCAGCCTCGTCCAGGCCCCAGCCTCGTCCAGGCCTCGGCCGCGCGCTTGTCCGCCGCCTGCTCACGTGCGACGGGGCCCGCAAGGCAGCCGAGCGCACCGCGCGGCCTGATGCCGCGGATCATATTGCGGCACAGTCGACTTCGGGTGCTGCACGAGCTCCTGTGCAGCACCCGCTTGGAAATCAAGCAGTCGCCTTGATGTCGAGCGCCGACGCGGTATCCGATGACCAGCCCATGAGCACCCGCATGGTTCCGGTCAGCGATCTCGGATGCAGACCCTCATCCGAGCGCGCGGCCACATGTCCGTCCGGACGCACCAGCAGCGCACCGCCCTCGGGCAGACCGGTGCAGGCACGCCATTCGGCGGCCAAACCGTGCACGGCAATTTCGATTCCGGTCTGCCGCTGCGCATGCGCGGCGGCATCACGCCAGGCCGCGGCGCTGCCCGCAATCAGAAGCGCGTAGCCGGGCCCGCAGAGATCCAGGGTCGAGGTGGTCTGTTCGGCATCGATCCACACGTGCGGCAACCGCGTGCCAACCTGCCCTGTCAGTCGATCGACATGCGGCTCGACCCATTCGACGCCTCGAACGGCCCGGTGCGATACCGCATCCGATGAGTAGCGAAAGCGCGACATCACCGCCCCGAACTCCACCATGCGCGCGACCCGGTCCGCATTGTCCGGGGTTTCGATGCCGTAGCGAGCACGGAAGTCGGCGCCGAGGTTGGCCTGTTCGGCGCCGATGATCGCACGTGGCCAGCGTTCGACCCGATAGGAGTCCAGCAGTGCGGGCGCGGCCGTGCCGGAGCGCACCGCCGCCAGCTTCCACACCAGATTGTGTGCATCGGCAACACCGGTATTGCCGCCGTAACCACCCCACGGCGCGTGCCGGTGCGCCGCGTCGCCGGTGAGGAACACTCGGCCGCGCCGGTACTCGTCGGCCACGAAACTGCCAGTGTCCCAAGCACTTCGCGCCAACAGCTCGACCGCGATATCGGGCACGCCGATCGCGGCGCGGATCAGCTCGACACATCGCTGGTCCGAATAGTCCGCGGCGCTCTCGCGCGTCGGATCGTATTCCAGGTGGAACGACCATTCGTCGGTGTTGTTCTTGGACAGGACGAGTGCGCGCACCGTGTCGTTGCTGATCTCACACTGGCTGAAGGTGCGACCACCGAGTACGCCCGTGAGATCGGTCCGCACAAAGGCATTGATGTAGTGGTGGGTCGGCGGCACCTCCCAGCCCTCGATACCCAATGCCCGACGAATCGGGCTGGCCGCACCGTCGGCGGCGATGAGGTAGTCGGCCCGGATCACCGAAGTACTGCCCGTCGCATCGCGCAGAGTTGCCGTGACGCCAGCATCATCGGCCTCGAATTCGACCAGCTCGACCCCGAATCGCAGGTCACCGCCGCGCTCGCGGGCTTGCTCGGCGAGCACCGGCTCGAGCAGCACCTGCGGCAGAAAGCAGAACCGCGATGGGCTGGGATCGGCAGCCGCCATTGCCCGCCCCAAATGGCTGATATCCAGCGGCTCGGCCGCGATCAGACTGGTGCCCATGCTGGCACCGCCGAAGCTGCCCGCCCGCAATGCGGTCGCGGCGGCCTGCTGGACCCGATCCTCGACGCCGACCTGGCGGAACAGCTCGGCGGTTCTGGTGTGCAGACCACGCGCCCTTGGCAGCACCGACGCCTTGGCCCGGCGCTCGACCAGAACATAAGGGACATTGTGGTACTCGAGGAACAGCGCGGCCGACAGTCCGACCAGGCCGCCGCCGACAACGAGTACGGGAGTGTGCTCAGTAGTAGTCATGCACCGATCGTGTGCGCGCGGGCTTGCACTGCCCTTGCGTCGCGGTCACGGTGACCATGCACGCGAAACGGGCCGTGCACAGGTGCACGGCCCGTTTCGGCCGAATATCAGGCGCTCGCCGCGAAGACGGGAGCGTTCAGGACCGGTTCGGCAACCGGTTCGATGGCGTAGGCCAGGATGTCGGCCACATCGGCGACGGGGCGAACATCCAAGGCGGCCAACACTTCCGCGGGCACCTCGTCCAGATCCGGCTCATTGCGCGCCGGGATGAACACCGTCTTCAGACCCGCGCGCTGGGCGGCCATCAGCTTCTGCTTCACACCACCGATCGGCAGCACCCGGCCGTTCAGCGTGACCTCACCGGTCATGCCGACATCCGCACGCACCTGCCGACCCAGCGCCAGCGAAACCAGGGCGGTGACCATGGTGACGCCCGCCGAAGGACCGTCCTTCGGCACCGCACCCGCCGGGAAGTGGATGTGGATATTGCGATCCAGCACCGACGGCTCGATGCCGATCTCCTCCAGGTGCGAGCGCACGTAGGTGAGGGCGATCTGCGCCGACTCCTTCATGACATCGCCCAGCTGACCGGTCAGGGTGAGCGCGCGCTCGCCCTCGGCGGCATTGGCCTCGATGTAGAGCACATCGCCGCCCAGACCGGTGACCGCCAAACCCGTTGCCACACCGGGGACGGCGGTGCGTTCCACCGAATCCGGGGTGAAGCGCGGACGGCCCAGGTAATCCTTCAGATTGCCCAGATCGATGGTCAACGACTCCGATTCCACCGATGAGTCGTAACCCAGCCCGGCGTCGTAGCCCAGCGACACCTCGGTGTCGTCGGCGGCCGAACCGCTGCCGTCCTCGGACAGCCGAGTCGCGGCCTTGCGCAACGCCTTCGCGATCAACCGCTCCATCTGCCGCACACCGGCTTCCCGGGTGTAATTGGCCGCGACCTCGCGCAACGCCTCGTCGGTGATCGAAACCTCCTGCGCGGTCAGCGCATTGCGTTCCAGCTGCCGGGGCACCAGGAAGTCGCGGGCGATGGCCACCTTGTCGTCCTCGGTGTAGCCGTCGACGGTGATCAGCTCCATCCGGTCCAGCAGCGGGCCGGGGATGGTCTCCATGACATTCGCGGTCGCGATGAACAGCACATCGGACAGGTCCAGATCCAGATCCAGGTAGTGGTCGCGGAAGGTGTGGTTCTGCGCCGGATCCAGCACCTCGAGCAGCGCCGCAGCCGGATCGCCGCGGAAGTCCGAGCCGACCTTATCGATCTCGTCGAGCAGGACAACGGGATTCATCGAACCCGCCTCCTTCACGGCGCGCACGATCCGGCCGGGCAGTGCGCCGACATAGGTGCGCCGGTGACCGCGGATCTCCGCCTCGTCGCGCACGCCGCCGAGCGCGACGCGAACGAATTTGCGGCCCATCGCCCGTGCGACGGATTCACCCAGCGAGGTCTTGCCGACACCGGGCGGACCGACCAGCGCCAGCACCGCGCCGGAGCCGCGTCCGCCGACGACCTCGAGTCCGCGCGCGGCACGCCGGGAGCGCACGGCCAGGTACTCGACCATGCGGTCCTTGACCTCGTCCAGCCCGTGGTGATCGGCGTCGAGTACCGCGCGAGCGGCCGAAACATCGGTGCTGTCGGTGGTTTTCACCGTCCACGGCAGTTCGAGCACGGTGTCGAGCCAGGTGCGGATCCAGCCGGATTCCGGGCTCTGATCACTGGCCCGCTCCAGCCTGCCGACCTCGCGCAGCGCCTCGGCGCGCACGTTATCGGGCAGATCGGCCTGCTCGACCCGGGTGCGGTAATCGTCGGCGCCGTCGGGCTCGTCCTCGCCGAGTTCCTTGCGGATGGCGTTGAGCTGCTGGCGCAGCAGGAATTCGCGCTGACTCTTCTCCATGCCCTCGCGGACATCCTCGCTGATCTTCTCGGTGACCTCGGCCTCGGCGATATGCGCCTTGGTCCACTCGATCAGCTTGGTCAAACGCTGTGCGGTATCCGGAGTTTCGAGCAGCTCCCGCTTCTCGTCGGCGGTCAGGTACGGGGCGTAGCCCGCGGTATCGGCAATCGCCGACGGATCGGTCAGCTGATTGACCGCGTCGATGATCTGCCAGGCCTCGCGGCGCTGCAGCACCGAAACGACCAGCTTCTTGTATTCGGCGGCAAGCTCTTTGGTGCGCCCGTCGGCGGCGGGTGTCTCGACCGGTTCGGCCTCGACCCACAGCGCGGCACCCGGCCCGGTGACCCCGTGGCCGATCTTGGCGCGGCGTTCGGCCTTCAGCACCGCGGCGGGGGCGCCACCGCGCATCCGGCCGACCTGTTCGATGGTGGCGACCACGCCATAGGAGGCGTAGCCCTCGGTCAAGCGGGGTGCGAGCAGCACTGCGTCGGTATTCGCGGCGCGCGCGGCGTCGATGGCGGCCTGCGCCGATTCGTCCAGTTCGATGGGCACGACCATGCCCGGCAGCACGATCGGATCGGTCAGGAACAGCACCGGCAGGTTCTGTGGTGTAGTCACGTGTTCGACCCTTCCAAAAGTTGAGCGATGCCCAGTCAACCCCGCAGTGATCGCGTTTGTTCCGGCTCTCCCCGCCCGTTCGCTCTCGGCGAATAACCCCCACGTCAGCCGCCTTCCGACCCTGGGGCCCACCGAGTGAGGCGGGTCACCCGGGTGCGTCCAGTGGCGCGGGCGTCACACGCGTCAACCTTCCGGCGACTCATCTGATGGTTTCATCAGAAACCTGGGCAGGGCATGAACTCGGGCGTCCATGATGCGGACAACCTGTCGTGGAAGCTGACCGCGATCATCGATCATCGCCTTGGCGTGCAGGCGGCGCTCGGATTCGTAGCTGTCCAGAATCGCCTGCCGTACGCCCTCCCGCCCCAGCGGAATCCGATGCGCAGGAGGATGCGGACCGCCCACTCGAACAGGCCCGATGCCGCCACCAGCGACCGGCCAGCATTGACACCCCGTCCGAGCCGATGAGAATGTTGGCAACTAGATATCTCAGAATCGGGATATCTAGCGACCGGTAGGCAGTCGCTAAGGCTTAGGGGGATCCCACGATGACAACACTCGCCTCCGGAGTGTTCATCGATTGGGAACAGCTGACCGGCCTGTCCAAGTTCAGCGTCGATCTGATCACCTTCCCGATCTTCAGTGCGCTCGCCGGATGGCTCACCAACTGGACCGGTGTGCTGATGCTGTTCTGGCCCATCATATTCCGCGGCATCCGTATTCCGGGCCTGCAGGTGTTGTATCCGTATTTTCCGCGGCGGGTCCAGGTGCTGCCGACATTCTCCGGCGACGGCCGCCGGTTCGGATTCCAGGGCTTCATTCCGGCGCGTGCCGAGAAGATGGCCAGTATTTGTGTCGACAAGGCGCTCATGCGCATCGGCAGTCCGCGCGATTTCATTCACGAACTGGATCTGCAAGGTATTGCCGACTACCTCGCGATACTCGCAAGCAAGCAGGTGCAGCCCCTGGTCGACGAGTTGATGTATCGGGAGAATCCGGATCTGTGGCGCGGCGTGCCCAAGACCATGAAACAGATCATCTATCAACGGGTGGATCGGGAATTGCCCGCATTGACCAAGCGGGCCTTCGAATCGCTCGGCGACAATGTCGACCAGCTCATCGATATCAAATCCTTTGTCATCCGCTATCTCCGGGAAAACCCGTACATTCTGAAGGACTTGACCACCACCATCGCCGCACCGGAGTTGCGATTCATGGTGCGGATCGGCCTGCTCGGCGCGCCGTTCGGCCTGCTGCTCGCACTGTATATGCATGTGCACCACACCATTCCGGTGCTCGGCTGGGTGCCGGGCTGGGTGATCGTGCTGCTGGCCTCCGCGGCGATCGGCGTGATCGTGAATGTCATCGCCGTCAAAATGGTCTTCGAACCCGGTGATCCGCAGCCGCGCTACAAATACCTGTGGAAGCAGGCGCTGCTGGCCAAGCGGCAGCCGCAGGCCGCCACCGATCTCGCGCACATCCTCGCCTACCAGGTGCTCACGCTGCCGAACCTGTCCAAGGAACTGCTCGACGGCCCCAATGGAGACAAGACCCGGCAGCTGATCGAGCGGCTGGTCTCCGATGAGATCCATCGCCAGCTCGGCCCGACCACCTCGATCGTGCGCGTCGCCTTCGGCCGCCGCCAGTTCGACAATCTCAAGGTCGGTGCGGCCGGCGCCGCGGTCGGTCTGGCCCCGAGTCTGGTCGAGGACGAGGCGTTCACCCTCGAACAGGCTAAGAAGATCGATGAGTTCGCGGCGCGCAAGCTCCAGGACCTCACCCCGGGGGAGTTCATGGAGATGTTCTACGCCTCGGTCGAACAGGATGCCTGGCTGTTGTACCTGCACGGCGCGCTGCTCGGCCTGGTGGTCGGCGCCGCCCACCTGACGATTTTCGGCTGGTAACCGGCACCACCCGGGCAGCAGAGCGGTTCGTCGCAAATACAAGCACGCATGCTTGCATTTTTTCGGAGCCACTGCGATGCTGAACTGGGACGGCGTACGAAGTAGTGCGCCTCGCCGGGCCCGACGCAAGCGATGGGCCGGAGGAGGCAGCCTGCGCAGGGATTCGAGCACGCCGCGAACGAGACAGGAAACCAATGGCTGACCTCGACGCGCTGCTGCGCGATTTCTCCGACGAATGCACCGAACTGGAACGAATCGTCGCCGCACTGGCACCGGCGGACTGGTCGCAGCCCACGCCAGCCCCCGGTTGGAGTATCGCCCATCAGATCGGGCATCTGGCCTGGACCGATGAGGTAGCCACGATGGCCGCCGCCGATGCCGACGGCTTCGCGAAATTGCTCGAGGACGCCGCCCCGAAGGTGCTGACCTTCGTCGACGCGGCCGCCGAGGAGGCGGCAACCACCCCCGCCGCCGAACTGCTCGACCGCTGGCGCCGGGGCCGCGACGATCTGATCGACGCCCTGCGCGCGGTCCCGTCCGGCACCAAGCTGCCGTGGTTCGGACCACCGATGAGCCCGGCATCGATGGTCAGCGCCCGCATTATGGAGACCTTCGCGCACGGCCAGGACGTCGCCGACGCACTCGGGGTGACCAGAACACCGACCGCCCGGCTGCGCACGGTCGCCCATATCGGCGTGCGGACCAGGAACTTCGCCTACACGGTGCACGGCAAGAACACACCGGCCGAGGAATTCCGGGTCGAACTCACCGCACCCGACGGTGACATCTGGTCGTGGGGACCCGAGGACGCCACGCAACGCGTGACCGGTCCGGCCCTGGATTTCTGTCTGCTGGTGACGCAGCGCCGCCACCGCGATGACCTCGCACTCGAAACCGAAGGTGCGGACGCCGCCGAATGGCTCACCATCGCACAGGCTTTCGCGGGACCGACGGGAACCGGACGGGCAGCGGGCCAGTTCGACTGACCCGCCGAATCCGAAACACCCGGTCCACCGATGGAAGCGGAGCGGGCGAGCGCCACACTTGGGTGCGCCGTTCGTGTCGGCCGGACGCCGTTGGCCGGGTGTCTCGATGTGGCAGTCGAGAATGACGCTCGCCAGCTATGTCTATTTACCCCGTTGTCAGCTGGTGGAAACATGAACGACGCCGATCGGCTCGAGTTCGCCATCGTGCCGGCCACCTGGGGATTGTGATGCTGATCTCCCCCACGCGGCGGCACCTGCCGCCACCGCGGTAACCTGGACACCTGTACGGCTTTCAACGATGCGGGCCGTGCCGACGAGGGGACCAGGGGCGGAGGGAAAGGAACGCATCGTGCCAGCGGTGGGAGCGACGGGCCCGGAGGAACGCGGTGGGGGCCGGCAAGACGGTACCCCGCAAGGTATACGCGCGCACGGAGGGCGCCGCGGATCCAACCCAGCACGCAAGCCTGCCCAAATCGCACGGCACACCGCGATTGTCCTCGCGGGCACCGCCAGCCTCAGCCTCACGGTGGCCTCCGGGGCCTATATCGTCCATCAGATGGCCGAAACCCGGCACCCCACCGGCGAAATCGTGGCAGCACCGGCGCGGGCCATTCCGGCTATCGGCACCGACTCCGGACCCGAGTTCCCGGATGCACTGCTGAGCGGCGGAAGTCGCGATCTGCCCGCACTGTTCGCCCGCTTTCCCGCCGAGTCCGTGGCCGACACCGCGAAAACCACAGCGACCAATACCGATTCGCCGACCGCGGTGCCCGCCGGAATCGGCGGCAAACTGCGGGTCGGCACCGCATATGTCGGCGCACAGGTCGCCACCGGCCGCACGAATTCCGTCGCCGTCACGGTGGATACCGATGCACTGACCACACTGGCGGATCTCGTACTCGCCGAACCGGTCCGGGAGCAGTTCGGCATCCACGCCGATCCCGGCGGTATCACCCTGCTGCGCGCCGAGGTCGATACACACAATGGCGAAGTGACACTGGCCTTCTCGGATCCGACCCTCGGCGAACACGGACTCCGGCTGCAGCGCTATCCCGCGCCCGCCACGAAACACGCGCCCAGCGTTGACGACTCGACCGCACCCGCCAGCGACGCGCCGACCACGGCCGACGCGGCACCGAATCCCGCCACGATGACGGCGAACCGCACCATCGTGGTGTAGTCCGCCTACTCTGCGTCCCATGTACGACTTCTGTGTCATCGGGGGCGGGATCGTCGGAGTCGCGACGGCGCATCGGATTCTGCAACGCCATGCCGGCGCGAGCCTCGTGCTCGTCGACAAGGCCAGCGCCCTGGCCACGCACCAGACCGGGCACAACAGCGGTGTCATCCATTCCGGCATCTACTACCCGCCGGACAGTCTCAAGGCACGGCTGTGCAGGCAGGGTGCCGCCTGGACCAAGGATTTCGCTGCGGCGCACGGCATACCGTTCGAGGTCTGCGGAAAGCTGCTGGTAGCCACCGATGCCGCCGAGCACGGGCGAATGCTCGCGCTGCACGAACGCTCGGTCGCCAATGACGTCGATGTCGAACTGATCGACGCCGCCGAACTCACCCGCAGGGAACCGCATGTGACCGGCGTCGGCGCCCTGTTCGTGCCCGCCACCGGCATTATCGATTTCACCCGCGTCACCACGGCACTCGCCGATGAGGTCCGGGCCACCGGCGGCGAGATCGTGCTCGGCGCGGAGATCACCGAACTCACCGAGACCACCGACGCGGTCACCGCAGCCGGCCCCGCGGGCTCCTGGACCGCGCGCACCCTGGTGGTCTGCGCGGGTCTGCAGGCCGACCGGATGGCCGCGCTGGCGGGCCTGCAAACCGATTTTCGCATCGTGCCGTTCCGCGGCGAGTACTACCAGCTACCGTCCAGCCGAACCGGATTGGTGCGCACGCTGATCTATCCGATCCCCGATCCCGCACTGCCGTTCCTCGGCGTACACCTGAGTCCGACGATCGACGGCGCGCTGACCGTCGGCCCCAATGCGGTGCTCGGCCTGGCCAGGGAGGGCTATCGCAAGGGCAGTTTCGACGCCCGCGACGCCCGTGCGGTACTCGGTTTTCCCGGCTTCCACCGGGTCGCTCGCGCGCATATGCGGACCGGGCTGCGGGAGTTGCGCAACTCGCTGTTCAAGCACGGCTACCTGGCCGAATGCCGACGGTACTGCCCCGAGTTGACGGTCGCGGACCTGCGGCCGCGGGAGGCGGGGATCCGCGCGCAGGCGGTACTGCGCGATGGCACCCTGGTGCACGACTTCATGATCGAGCGCACGCCGCGCTCGGTCCATGTGCTCAATGCCCCGTCACCGGCGGCCACCTCCGCGATGCCGATCGCCGAATACATCGTCGACCAACTCTGACCCGATTCGGTAGCTGAGTCGCCCATCCCAGCAAACCAAGCGTCCAACCGGTTGCCGATGTGGAAAGCGGCCCAACCAAATTGCGGGCAACCACTCCAATAAAGAGGAGAGCTGTAGTACTTTTAGCGGCAGCCAACAGGGAGGGCCTATGGGCCACATCAAGTACGCGAGCGACGTCGGAGCCCCGGTCGAGGTGGCCTTCACCTATACGGACAACCATCAGTTCGTGCCGGATTGGATGTTCGGTGTCGCCGCGTTCGAGCCGAAAGGCGAGCTCGACCAGGGGCTCGGCGCAGTCTTCAGTACCCGTGCCAGGTTCGGGCCGTGGCGGCCGACCATGACATGCGAGATCACCGAATACCGGCGCAATGTGGTGATCGGCTACACGCTACGCGGACGGTTGTCGGGAACTTTGCGGCTGCGCTTCGACCCACTCGGCTATGGACGCTCGGTGCTGACTTCGGAGGCGGAGTACGCTCCACCGAGTGGACTCTTCGGCCGCCTGTGCCTGCGCCTGGTGGATTCCGCCGTGCGCTCGGCGCTGCGCCGCACCGAGTCTCAGTTGCGAAGGGAGATAGAGGAATTCCACGGTACCGATCTTGTCGGTCGGATTGCGTAGGGTGCCAGCCATGATCATCGTGAGCACCGACGGATCCTGCCTCCGCAATCCCGGCGGCGCCATCGGCTGGGCTTGGGTCAATCATCAGGGCGGCTCGCGCAGCGGGGGAGCCGCCACCGGAACCAATCAGGTCGC
Organism: Nocardia sp. NPDC005998; assembly: GCF_040614395.1. Lineage (NCBI taxonomy): Bacteria > Bacillati > Actinomycetota > Actinomycetes > Mycobacteriales > Nocardiaceae > Nocardia > Nocardia sp. NPDC005998. Next base: position 136,855 of record NZ_JBEXUI010000002.1, read on the forward strand.
GGAGTTGCGCGCGCTGTTGGAGGCGATAGTCGCCCATCCCAGCGAGGAGCCGCTGCTCATCGAGAGTGATTCGCTATACGCGATCAAGTGCGCGTCGGAATGGATCGCCAGCTGGCGCATCAATGGCTGGCGCACCGCCACCGGCGGCGCAGTGAAGAACGTCGAACTCATCAAGCAGATCGACCGGGCCATCGCCTCCCGGCCGGGACCGGTCCGGTTCCGTTGGGTGCGTGGACATGTCGGCAATTACTTCAACGAGATGGCCGACACCCTCGCGGGCGAGGCGGCCAGACAGGCCGCGGCCTCCGCGGCCGCCGGTGAGGTGCCGACCGCGGAACTCCCCGAGCTGCCGCCGGTAGTCGAGCACAAGACCGAAAAGACCACCGCTCTCGGCAATTCGGCCGGGGCAGCCAAGACCTCCCGGCCGCGGTCCGCGGGGAAGCCGGTCGCGCCAGCACCTCAGGCATTGACCCTGTTCTGAGACCGCCGGCGCGACCGGGCGCAAGACCGCCGGAAAAGACCTCCGGGCGGGTGGTGCCATTCCCACCCGCCCGGAGGCGTTTCATCAGGGCTATCGGTAGGAGTCCTTCGCGAACTCAGCGTGGCAAACTCCGAACCAGGGCCGCTATTGGTCCGCTCAACTCCGGGCCCAACTCGGCAGTAACTCAGTTGCCCATTTGCTTGAGGATCGGCAGGTCGAACTTGTCGACGAGCCACTTGTCGCCGACCTTCTGCAGACCGGCGACCACCACGAGTTCGACCTTGCTCGGCGGCTTGTTCGCGGCGGCGATATTCACATTGGTGGTGGTCTGACCGATCACCACCAGCACCTTCGCGCTTTCGGTATCGCCGGACTGGAAGCCGCACTGCATGTCGTAGGTGGACGAGGAGGCCTTGGCGTCGACGACCACACCCTTGAGATCCTGACCGAGCTTGGCGAACTGGTCCTTCCACTCACCGGCCGACGCGGCGTCCACCTTCTTCAGGTAGTCGTCGATGGTCTGCGGATCGTAGGTGGAGATCAGCTTGCCGTACTCGCACGCGGCCGTGGTGGCCGCCGCGTGCGCGTCCAACTGGTCGCCGCGATTGCTCGCCTGCCGGTAGAAGACGATAACGGCGGTCACCGCCGCGACCAGCAGCACGCCGGCGACGAATGCGGCGACGATGGGCACCATCGTGCCCCGTTCCTTGCCGCCATTCTGTGCACCCGGCTGCGCCGCGCCCTTGGCCAGCGGCGTGTCCGTCTGCTTCGGCGCGGACTTCGGGGCAGCCGCATCGCCGGACTTCCCGATCTCGACGGTCTTGTCCTCGGCGGGCGCGTCGGCCTTGGCGTCCTCTTTCGGGGCGTCCGAGTTCTGGTTCTCGGCGCCGACATCATCAGTGGACATCGATACAATCCTGCACTTTCCCGGCGCACCCGAGCGCACCGATATTGCGTTGTCGGCCCGCGTCGAACGAACCGTTCGCACTCTGCGGGGCAGTATTCCCGGCCTCGGATTTCACTGCCGGGCCGGGGTAACGCACCGTCGAATACGTACCGCTCGTTGTGTCAACTGACTCACCGCAGCGGCGGCGGGGTCATGTCATTCGGATTCGCGCCCGGCGGCATCTGCGCACCGTTATCCGGCACATTCGGCCGCGGCGCATTCGCCGAACCGCGAACCTGCAGTCCGGGCGGCGGATTCTCGCAGTAGTTCCACTTGGGCAGCGAGCCGTCCTGGACCACCTCATTGCGAATCGGCGTGTTCTTGTACTGGCAGATCGGCCGAATCCAGATATCCGCGACAGCGTAGAACTCGTTGTCGTGCGCGGGCACACCGGCGGCGGACAACCCGATGTTGAGGGAGGGGAACAGCGCCTGCAGCGCCGGAATCCGCAGCTGCGCGGCCTTGGTCATCGCCGCGAAGTTGGCCGCGAGACTGGTGATCGGGTCGCTCGTCTTGTCCAGCACCGCACCGAGACTGGTCAGCTGTCCCGGTGCCTTCTCCAGCACCGCCTGCAATTCGGCGTTGGCATTGTTGAACTGGTCGAAGAGCTGGCCCGAATTGCGGGTCAGCGTCGCGAGATCGGGCTGCGCGTTCGAGGTGGTGTTCGCAATGGTGCGCAGGTTGGAGATCAGATTCTTGGTCTGCGGCAGCAGATTGTCGAAACCGGCCATGGCCACGCTGATGCCGTTCACCATGCCGCGCAACTGATCCGGGCCACCGCTGAGCGCGATGTCCAGATTGGTCAGAATGACACTGAACTTATCCGGATCGATCTGGGAGATCAGCGCACTGGAGTTGTCGAGCACCGCCCAGATCGGGGTCGGGGTCTTGATCTTGGCCGCATCGAATTTGATGACCGAACCGTCGCGCAGATACGGTGCCTGCTCGACATTCGGCCGGAAGTCGATGTACTGCTCACCGGCGCCGGACAGCGCGCCCACCGAGATATTGGTGTCGGAGGGAATCTTGTACTTCGAATCGATTTCGGTCTTCGCGGCGATCGACTGTCCGCGGTCGACCAACTCGATCGAGGTCACCTTGCCGATGCGATAGCCACGCAAGGTCACATCGTTGCCCGGCTGCAGTCCACCGGAGCGGTCCAGGTTGACTGTCACGGCATAGGTCGACTTCAGCGGATTCACCCGCATGACGCTCACCAGCAGATAGCTGGCCCCGACGATGAACACCAGCACCAGGCCGATGGTGGACAACAGCATCTTGCGCTGCATCAATTTGCCGAGCCAACTCATCGGTGACCCCCCTGCAGTCGTCCTTGAATCGCCTGCAGGACGGTGATCAGACTGCCCGCGAAGTCGCTGAGATCGCGGCCATCGAAGAACTTGCCCTGCCCCGGATCCGACAACAAGCTGAGGTTGTGGAGATTGGTGATGGTGGCATAGACCGCGAGGCTGTTACCGCGGAAGGACGCGTCGACCCCGCCGCGGATATCGTGCAGAGCATCCAAGGCAGGACCGAAGTTCTGCTCGGTCTGCGACAGCGCGTTCATCAGCCTGTGCACATTGTCGAGTAGATCGCCCAGCTTATCGCTGGAGGTGTTGGCGTAGTCACCGAGCGCCGCGCTGGTCACCGAAATCTTCTGCAGCAGATCGCCGATGGCGCGGTTGTTCTCCGCGATGGCGCCGATCATCTGCGGCAGCGTATCGGCGACCTGACCCAATTCCGCATGTCTGCCCTCGATGGTGTTGGCCAGCGAGCTGAACTGGGCGAGCACGCTGTCCACGCGCGCGCTGTTGTCGTTCAAACTGCCTACCACGCCGGTCATTTCGGTGATCAGATGCGCCATCTGATCACCGCGACCGCCGACGATGGAATCCAACTCCGAGGTCAGCTTGGTCAGCGCGGCCACGCCGCCGCCGTTGAACAGCAGCGAAACCGAGATCAACAGCTCCTCGACGGTGGCGCCCGCCGAGGTCTTGTCCAGGCCGAGGACGTCGCCGTCGTGCAGCATCGGCGTACCCGGCTCCGCCTTGGCCTTGGACACCGCGACAAACACATCGCCGAGCGGGGTGGCCTGGCGCAGTTCCGCCGTACTGCCGACCGGCAATTCGATGTCCTTGCTGATCTTCAGATCGACAATGGCCTCGAAGTTCTTGGTCTTGATATTGGAGACCACACCGACATCGGAGCCACCGATCTTCACCTTCGCCTGATCCGGCAGGTTCAGCGCGTTCTCGAATTTCGCTTGTATGGTGTAGGTTTCACCGGCCATGCCCGGTTTGGGCAGCGGCAGATTCTCCACCGTGAGACCACATCCGGAGGTGACGGCCACCCCGGATGCCGCGGCCAGTGCGATCAGTGCGCGGCGGGCTTTGCATGTGAACCGTGCGTTCATTTGGTCATCCCCAGCAGTGCCGCCGTAATCCCCAGGTCAGGGCCAAGGTCCTCGATCTTGCCGGTTCGGCAGCCATCGGAGCGCATCTGAATCCGTTCACAGAACACGCTCAGCAGTTCGCCGTTGAGGAAGGTCGGCAGGTTGCCGTGCAGCCGGACGTAGCCCAACTCCCGGTTCATCGACCGGTCCAGGTTCTGCATCAGCAGCGGCGTCAAGTCGGCGACCTCGGTGATACCGCGGGCGTTGGCGCGCAACTGATCTGTCACCGCGGTCAGACCGGCCAGTGAACTCCCCAGCTGATCCTGGTACTGCACGAATACCGAACTCGTATTGGACAGGAAGTCGTTGAGCTGTTGCAGCGTGGCCTGTAGCCCGGGGGCCTGATCGGCCAGCAGCCCGGTCATCTGCGTCACCCGATTGCTGAAATCGCGTACGGATTGGTCGTTTTCGGCAAGCATCGTGGTCAGCTCGTTCAGCTTGACGATGATATTGGCGACCGCGTCCTTATTGTCGACACCGACCTTCAACGCACCGGAGAGCGCATTGAGGGTGTCGCGCATCTTCTCGCCATTGCCGTTCAACATCGGGTAGAGCACCCGGCCGGAGAGCGGGCCGATACCCTCGGTGCCCGGTTTCGGCTCGAGCGCCGCGGCGAACTGATCGATGGTCTTTAGCATGGTGTCCAGCTCGACCGGCGTCTTGGTCTTCGCCTTCGGCAGATGCGCGCCGGCGGACATGGTCTCGCCCTGGGTGTAGACCGGGGTGAGTTCGACGTGCCGGTCGGTCACGATGGACGGCGAAACGATCGCGGCCATCGCGTCTTTCGGGATCTTGACGTCCTTATCGATCGTCATGTGCACCTCGACCAGGGTGCCCTTGGGAATGATCTTGTCGACCTTGCCGACCTGCAATCCGAGCACAGTGACCGGGTTGCCCTCGAATACGCCCGCGATGTTCTCGAAGTCCGCGGTGATCGTCATCGTGTTGCCCAGTGCGCTGTTCACCGAACTCGGCACCAGCGAGCAACTGCCGACTGCCAAGGCCGCGGCACTGATCATCAGCGGTTTGGCCAACTGCCGAAGTTTGGGCCGCCGCAGGTTGATTCGCGTCAGTTTCATCCCTGGCACCCCTCGATCATGTGGGCGAAGCACAACCAGTTGTCGGGGAAGACCCACGGCGTGCCGACCTCACCGTATGGACCGTTGCCCAATGCATTGTTGAAGTAGCGCACCGATACCGGCATGATCTGCAGCAGCCGGTCGAGGTTGTCCTTATTCTTCTGCAGACCCTCGGCCATGGTGTTCAACTGCGCGATGGTCGGGCCGAGCTGGTTGTTATTGGCCGCGCCGATCGCCTGCAACTGACGGCTCAGCGTCGCTACATTGTCGAGCAGCTGCCGCAGCAGGTTCTGGCGTTCCATCACCCGGTTGGCGATGGCCTCGCCCTGGGTGATCACCAACAGCACGCTGTTGCGGTTGTCGCCGAGAATCCTGGTAACCCGGTCGAGATCCTTGAGCAGGCTGTCGACCTCCGCCTTGCGCGAATCCAGCACCTTCGCCAGCGCGCCGACGCTGTCCAGCGCCTGTGCCGTCAGCGCGGGTGAATCGCCCATCTGCTTGTTGATCAGGTCGAGCGAGGTGGCCAACTGCTTGGTGTCGAGCGCCTCGAACTTCGGGGTGCCGTACTCGACCACATCGGCCAGGTTGTACGGAACCGAGGTGTTGGCCAACGGAATTCGGCTGTCCTTCAGTCCCGATCCGTCACCCGGGTCGAGATCGACGTAGCGCGCGCCGAGCAGCGTCGCCATCTTGATCGAGGCCTTGGCATCGGGCCCGAGCTCGACGTCGCTGTTCACGCTGAGGGTGAGCAGGATATGCCCGTTCTCGAGCTTCGCACCGGCCACATGGCCGCTCGGGACACCGGCCACATTGACCTTGTCACCGATCTTGACCCCGGCGGTCTGCACGAACTCGGCCTTGACCGTCTGCTCACCGACGCCGATCAGCTTGTACACGCTCGAGCCGATCAGCAGGGCGATGATGACGACGGCGCCGATGACACCCAACCAGAAGTACCGGTTGCTGTTGAACCTGTCCTTGACCTTGGTCATCATGGGCGGCACACCGCCGACTGTCCGTTGCCGCCGATCTGGGTGAGCAGGCCGCGGGGGAGCAGGATGCCGTACAGCGAGACATCCAGTTTGCAGAAGTACGCGTTGGCGTAGGCGCCGTCCTGGGTGAACCTGCCGAGGTCGGCCAGCACCGAGGGCAGATCGATCGCGGCCTGATCCAGCTTCGCGCCGTTGGCGATCAACAGCGTCAGTGCCGCGCTCGTCGAATCCTGTGCGGTCGCCAGCTTCGGCTGGATCTTGGCCAACATGTCGACCAGGCCACTGGTCGCATCCGCGATCTGCACCGTGGACGATTGCAGCGACTGGCCCTGGTCGTACAGGCCGCCGATCAGTGCCCGGGTCTGGGTAACCAGGGTCTCCAATTCATCACCTCGCTTGGCCAACCCGGACATGACGCCGCTGAGGTTGGTGATCACATCGCTGAGAATCGCGTCCCTGCGCTGGAAATCCGTGGCCAGGGTCGCGGCCTGGGTGATGAACGCGCTCAACGAAACACCGTCACCCTGCAATGCCTGGATGAAGGTTTCCGAGAGCCGGTTCACCTGTTCGGGCTGCAGCACCTGGAACAGCGGCTGGAATCCGTTGAGCAGTCCGGACACGTCGAACGACGGTTCGGTGCGCTCCAGCGGAATGGTGGCCTTGTTCTTCAAGGCCGCCGGGCTCGCCGCCTTGCCGGGAGACAGCGCGATATAGCGCTGGCCGATCAGGTTCTGGTAGCGCACCAGTGCCTTGGTGTCGTCGTACACCGTCTGGTTGCGCTGCACGATGAATGTCACATCGGCGACGGACTTCTTGGTCTTGGAATCGCGGGTGAGCTCGATCTTCTCGACCTTGCCGACCCGCACGCCAGCCATCCGGACGTCATCGCCCTCGCGCAGGCCGAGCACATCGCTGAAGGTCGCGGTGTAGGTGTTGGTATCACCCTCCACGACCCGCGCCAGCGTATTCCAGACGACGACGGTGACCAGGATCGAGACGATCGCGAAGAGGCCGAAGCCGATCAGTGGTTTACGAATGCTCATTTGGCAGTACCGCTTTCGCCGACCTGCAGGGTGCCGCCGCGCATTGCCGAGCTCAGCAGCAGATATTCGGCCGCTGTCGGCCGACGACCGAGCAGCGCCACGATCGCGGCATCGCCTTGGTAGGAAATCGGACCGGCGGTCACCGGCGCACTTGCCGGTTGCGCGGGCGGGGCCGGAGCCGCGGGCTGACCGGCGGAGGGCTGCGCCCCCGGTGCTGGCTGCACCAGATTCGGGAACAGACCCTCCAGCGGGGTACCGGCGAACGGGCTGACCGGCATCGGCTCGGCCGTCGGCGCGAGCGGATCACCCGGCGAGGTCAGACCCGGGATCTCCGGGAAGCCAGCGGGCAGTGGCAGTTTCGCCAGGCCCTGCGCCGTTTCCAGCGAACGCGGCATCATCGACTGTGGCAGATATCCGGGATCGGAGACCGCGGGTGCAGTGGCGCAGCTCGGACCGGGCAAGTCGCCGTAGCGCGGGCAGTCCGCCTGTTCGTATGGGCGGTACGGGGTGAGCGTGACGCCCGCGTTCCAGACCATCTGCCGCTGCGGCCCCCAGTGGAAGGTGGTACTCAGCTTGCGCAGCGAGTTGTTCAGCGAGGCGATGGTTTCCGGGATCGAGTTCGCATCCGAGGCGAGCGCGCCGAACATATCGCTGGTGCCCGCCGTGACCTGCTTGCCGATATCACCGTTGCGGGCGAACAGGCCGTTGACCGTATCCACCGTGCCCGCCGTGCCACTGATCAAGGCGACCAGGGCGGCGCGGTGATCCGCGATGGTCTGCGCGGTCTTCACCGAACTGCCCAGCACATCGAGCAGTTCGGGCGCGGACTGGTTGAGCGCGCGGAACGAGGCCGAGAAATCATCGAGCAGCACACCGAGATTCGGAATGGATTCGTCCACCGAGGTCAGCCACCTGTCCAACCGCTCGATGGTGGAGCCCGGCATCCGGCCGCTGCCGTCCAATGCCTGCGAGAGCGTGCCGAGCACCCGGCCGAACTGCACCGGGTCGAGCTTGGCGAGGATGCTCCGGACGGTGGTGAGGGTGTCCTGCAGCGCGATGGTGCCCTGGCTCTGGTCCTCCGGGATAACCGATCCTTCGTGCAGGTACTGGTCCGCGGGACCGTTGAAGACCAGTTCCACCGAGGTGACGGCGAACAGGTTGCTCGGCACCACCCGCGCGGTCACATTCGATGGAATGTCACCCGCGAACTCCGGCTTCAGGTCGATCTGCACCTTCTGCAGCTCGCCCTTGTTGGCGACCTCGACCTCCTTGACCGCGCCGACCAGCACGCCGCGGAACTTCACATCCGCCTCGCTGGGCAGCCCGTCGCCGGTGGTTCGCAGATCGGCGACCACATGCACCTTGGGCACGAAATAGCCGCGGTACCTGGCCATCAGGAAGCCGAGGAGCAGCGCGAAGACAACGAGTCCGCAGACGCCCGCGATCAGCAACTGTCGCATGGTGGGCCCGCGCCCACTGGGATCGATGATCATCTCGTCCTACCCCGAGATCCGGATGCCGGGATTGACGCCCCAGATCGCCAATGTCATGAACAGGTCAGCGAATACCACGACAATGATGCACATTTTGATGGCCCGACCGGCCGCGACACCCACACCCTCCGGACCGCCCGAGGCGAAGAATCCGTAGTAGCACTGGATGAAGGTGGTGATCGCGACGAACACCATCGCCTTGAGCAGTGAGTAGAGGACGTCTCCTGGAATCAGGAACTGATAGAAGTAGTGCGCGTAGGTACCGCTGGAGGTGTTGCCGATGAGCTGCACCGTGAGCGAGCACGAGATGTAGGCCATGGCCAGGCCGAGGCAGTAGAGCGGGACGATGGCGATCATCGCCGCGAACATCCGGGTGCTGACCAGATAGGGCAGCGGCCGGATCGCGATCGACTCCAGCGCGTCGATCTCCTCGGAGATCCGCATGGCACCGAGCTGGGCGGTGAATCGACATCCGGCCTGTGCCGCGAAGGCCAGCGCCGCGAGCAGCGGCCCCAATTCCCTGGTGGTCGCGAATGCCGAGATGGCGCCGGTGATCGGGCTGAGGCCGAGCAGGTTCAGTGAGGTATAGCCCTGGATGCCGACCGTCATCCCGCCGAACGCGCTGAGGATGAGAATGACGCCGATGGTGCCACCACCGACGACCAGGCTGCCGTTGCCCCAGGTGACATCCGAAAGCAGCCGCCAGACTTCCTTCGGATAGTGCCGCAGCGCCAACGGGATCGAACCGACCGACCGCAGGAAGAAGAACACCTGGTGGCCCAGGCGCGCAACCATATCGACCGGGGCCTGCGCGGACTTCTTTATTTGCTGAAGTGGCCGCAGCAGCGGCGGTATATAGGTTGAAGACACCGGCTCAGACCACCTGTGGGGGGAGGAGAACGTTGTAGATCTGGGTGATGATCAAGTTCACGCCGAACAACATGATCGCGGAACTGACGACCGCCGAGTTCACCGAGTTGGCGACACCACCGGGACCGCCACGGGTATTGAGTCCGGTATCGCAGGCGATGATCGCGGCGAGCAACCCGAAGATCAACGATTTCACCAGTGCGACAAGAAGATCGATGGTGACGGCGAACGAGGAGAAGGTGCCGACATAGGAACCCGGGGTGCCGTTCTGCGCGAAAATATTGAAAATGTAACCGGTCAAGAATCCGACAAAAACGACAAAGCCGCAGAGCAGCACACTGACCAGCATGGCCGCGCCGAGCCGGGGCGCGACCAAGCGGCGCAGCGGATCCACACCCATCACCCGCATCGCGTCGATCTCCTCGCGGATGGTGCGGGAACCGAGATCGGCGGTGATCGCCGAACCGACCGCGCCCGCGATCATCAGCGAGGTGACCAGCGGAGCGCCCTGCTGGATGATGCCGAGGCCGTTCGCGGCACCGATGAACGAGGTAGCACCGACCTGGCTGGCGACCGCGCCGACCTGGATGGAGACGATTACGCCGATGGGGATCGCGACCAGTAGCGTCGGCGCCGCGGCGACACTCGCCATGAAGGCGCACTGACGGATGAACTCACGATAAGGAAAGCGGCGGCGGAATATCGCGATGAACAACTCCGCGACTGCCGCGAACCCCATCGTGATCTGTCTACCGAAGGTCTCCAATGAGCGCTTCGGATGGTCTTCCCAGTAGGCCTTCGTCCAATCGACCGCATCACTCATCCGTGACCGTGCTGGTGGACTCGTGGTCGACTGCACTGGCTAACCCCTCTCGACGCCGGTAACCAAACCCCGACGACTTGTTTGCTTGACGCACCTTACTACGGAGTAGTGGAGAACACACCATCCTCGTGTGATTGCAGTCATAGATCGGAGTCACTGTTGGAGAAACGCTATGAGCAGCGGCTCGAAGGTTGGGACCGGTCCCAAAGTTAACCGTGATACTTCTGGAACAAGTTACAGTTCGACCAGGCCCTATATGCCCCGCATATGACATGTTCGACTATTTGTACGGACGATATTCATGTAAAATAAGTGCCGATTGGAATAGCTCGCACAATCACGGTTCGACAGAACTGAAACACTATTGCGCGCTTTCTGATGCACACTGTTATAGAGAATCGCTATTGCGCAGAATGAGACGCTGCATCCGAAATGTCGAAAAGTGAGGCCTCGCCGACGCGATCGACACGAAGAGCAGATCCATTCGAGCGACCTGCGAGCGATCGCCAGGGACCCTCTCGAGCGACTCGCGAGCAGATCGCGACGGATACGACACGCGCCCGGAACCGAATACTGACACGATGGGTGCGACAGATTGATATCGTGCGGACTTCCGACGTCTGGAGGGACATGTTCAGCAAACTCGCCAAGGTGGCCAACGCCGCCTTCGCCGTAGCTCTCGGTGCGGCGCTGGTCGCAACGGGGTCAGGGGCCGCGGATGCCGCGCCGGGACCCACCGTTGTCGGCGGTGGGTCGGGAATCATCATCGATAATCAGTTCGAATGCACTGTCACGACGGTCGGTTACGACGGCGGGGGCCGGTTGGTCGGATTGACCGCCGGACACTGCGGCGACCCGGGCGCTCAGGTATGGGCCGAGGCCGACCGTGGCGCTGGCGTGATCGGCAAGTTCGTCTACTCCAACCACGATCTCGACTACGCCATCATCCAGTTCGATCCGGCCAAGATCGTCCCGGTCAACCGGATCGGCAACGTCACCATCACCGGGATCGGTGGCCCGGCCCAGTTCCCGATGATCGTCTGCAAGGAAGGCCGTACCACCGGCAACACCTGCGGCCTCGCCTACGGCGATCTCTTCGGCACGAATATGGAGACCTGGGCGCAGATGTGCGTGGTGGAGGGTGATTCCGGCGCGCCGGTCGTCGTCGGCACCACCCTGGTCGGCATGGTGAACGCCTATCTCGCCATCGCCTGCTTCGGCCCCGAGGTCGGCACCAATATGAGCTCGATCATGGGTGATATCAATGCCCGCGGCAGCATCGGGGCCGGCTTCAATCCGATCTAGCCGACTGCCGGATCAGTGAAACGCCGAGTGAGCGGGTCGAACGGCCCGCTCACTCGGTTTTGTGGAGTGGGGCCAGCGCCGGACCCGCCACCCCGCACTGCGGCATGCAGTCGACATTGTCCAGCGTCGGTGTGTGTCGCGGAGTCCGCAGCAATACGGCGGCGAGCAGTGACCCGGTCACCAGCAGGCCGACACAGATCCACATCGCGACACCGAAGCCCCGGTCGAATTCGACCGGATCGCTGAGGGATCCGGAGATTCCGGCGAGTCCGGGCAGTGCGGCGACGGCGAGCAGCTGGGCCGTCCTGGCGACGGCATTGTTCACCCCGGACGCGATACCCGCCTCGCTCGACGGCACCGCGCCGAGTACGGCGCCGGTAAGCGGGGCGACCAGCACCGACAGACCGAGCCCGAAGACGAGCACACCGGGCAGGACATCGGTCAGATAGGTGGTGTCGGGCCCGATGCGCAGCAGGAGCACCAGCCCAGCCGCGGCGAGCAGCGGGCCGGCGGTCATCGGAATGCGCGCACCGTGCACCTGCGCCCAGCGGCCCGCGGGCGCGGAGAGCACCAACATGACAAGTGTCACCGGAACCGTCGCCATCCCCGACATCAGCGGCGAATACCCCGCCACCAGCTGCAATTGCAGGATGAGCAGGAAGAAGACCCCGCCGAGTGCGGCGTAGACCGCGAGGGTGACGAAGTTGGCCGCCGTGAAGATCCGGGAGGCGAACAGTGACGGCGGTACCAGCGGGTGATCGCTGCGCATTTCGATCACCACGAAGACGGCGAGCAGCAGCAGACCGACGACCACCAGCAGCGGCATCTTATCGATCAGACCGAAGGTCAACGCGCCCAAGGCCAGTGCCACCAGCACCGCACCCGGAATATCCAGTCGCACAGTGGCATTCGGGTCGTGACTCTCCGGCACATGCTTCAGCGTGACGAGCACGACGACCAGCGCGAGCGGCACGTTGATGAAGAAGATGGACTGCCAGCCCGCCAGTTCGATCAACCAGCCGCCGAGGAACGGCCCGAGCGCGCCGGCGACACCGCCGAAGCCGGACCACAGACCGATCGCCGCACCCTGATCGCGCCGATCGATGGACGAGGAGATCAGGGCCAGGCTGCCCGGTGTGAGCAGGGCACCCGCCACCCCCTGCAGAATTCGCGCGCCCACCAGCATCTCGATATTCACCGCGACACCGCAGAGCACCGAGGCAAGCGCGAAACCGATGACACCCCAGACGAAGACCTTGCGGCGACCGAGATGGTCGCCGAGCGAACCACCGAGCAGGATGAACGAGGCCAGGGTCAGCGTGTAGCCATTGAGGGTCCACTGCAATCCGGCGACATCGGTATTCAGAGCTGCACCGATGCGGGGCAGCGCGATATTGACGACGGTGGCGTCCAGCGACGCCACCGAGGAACCGAGGATGGTGGCCAACAGAATCCAGCGGCCGGTGGCCGAACTCAGCCGGGGTAGTTCTTGCGTACTCACCGGCCCAACGTAACCTTCGCGGGCCGGTTTTCGGTCAGGTCAGAGATTCTGGACGCAGACCACGAAGTGCCGCGTCGGATACTCGAAACCACTGCTGCTGCCGCAGACGCTCGCATCGTCGGCACCCTGCTGGATATTGGTGACCTTGACACCCTGGCTGGCGCGTTCGGTGCAGTCGATGCGCTTGGGGTCCTCACCGCTGATATCCATGCAGCCGCCGACAACCCAGTCGATATCCAGGCAGATCGCGCCCTGCTGCGTGCCGTTGAGGGTTTCGAAGTAGGCGGAGTCGCGGTCGGCCACGCACTGCGAACTGGTCGCCGCCTTGCCGATCACCTTGTAGTTCGACGCCCGGCTGCCGCAGGACGCCTTGGCGATGGTGGCGTTATCGGTCGTACCACCGAGAGTTACGCAATCACCGACATTGGCCTGGAAGTCGGTGCTACCGCCCTTGGTCGCCGAGGTGGTCGCGGTCGGCTTGCCCGAGGACGGGCGGGCGGTGGTCGTCGGCCGACCCGAAGTGGGCCTGGCCGGTGAGGTTTTCGGAGTATTGGTGGACGAGACCGCATCAATGGTCCCGTTCCCTATCGCTGGCTGGGCGGTGCCGCTGATTTTATTGCCGCAGCCCGCGAGCGAAAGCGCGGCGACCACCGCAACCGCGGCGACGGCCGCCATCGCGAGGCGACCCGAGATCAGTTGACGAGACACGTACAGTCCTCCCGGCTGTAACGCTCCGAACTCATACCCCCGTGGGAATCCGAAGTTGATCTAGCAATGCGTGAGATACCCGCCATGCATACACCACCGACCGCGCGTGCGTCGAGTCGACAGCTTCGACGCCGCAGCGGCACAGTGCGCGCCGATATACCTGGTCGATCGCCCCGGCGGGACGGCGTACCAGCGGAATCAGCGGTCCAGCAACCGATCTGAGTATGGTTGGGGTTCCGGTGTGAGAGGAGGCCGTCCGTGAAGCTGATCAGCGCAATCGCCTTTGCCACCGCCGCGGTCGGCACCTCGCTCATACTGCCCGCGGTGGCATCAGCAACCGATGTGCATTGCGCATCCGACATCGGCACGGATGTGACCGTCATCGACGGAAACACCGCATGCCGGGCCGCGGCGGAAGCCTCCGGCCGGGCGCGGTCGGCCGGATATGACGGGGTCGGCTACGCGCACGCCGCCTCCGGCGCGGCGGCACTCGGGGTCGGCGCCGCGGGCGGGGTCGGCGCCAGCGACGGGGTCGGCGGTATCCAGATCGCCGTCGGCTATGGCCAGGATGCGGTCGCACTGACCACGATCACCGCTCCGGCAACCGATTCCGAGAACGGCAGAGCACAGGCGGCCATACCGCTGTTCGCGATATCGATCGCCTTCGAGGGCTCGCGCGCACAGGTCGCAACCGCCGACAGTTCGGTGGTGTGCCTCGGCACGGCGGCCTTCGCCTGGAATTCGGCGACCGGTAGGACGTGCCTGACCACGCCTTTCGGGCGCTGGCAAACCCCGAGATCCGAGCTAGGCTGATATTCCGGTCCCGCTGACCAGCAGGAGGTGCGACCGTGGTTTCTGCCATCCCGGCACCTGATCGGCGGCCGGCCGTGCCACGGGAAATGCTCGTCGACCCGAGGTTCGTCCGGCTCGCCGACCATTTCTTCGGCATGTTCACCCAGCCGACGCGCGGCGGCGGCGCACTCGCCATCTATCTCGACGGTCGACCCGTCGTCGACATCTGGGCGGGCTGGGCGGCCAAGGATCGCCGCTGGAACGGCGACAATGTGGCACTCACCTTCTCCACCGGCAAGGGCGTCGCGACAACCGTGTTGCACCGGCTGGCCGAGCGGGGCCTGATCGTCTACGACACCCCGGTCGCGACCTATTGGCCGGAATTCGGCGCGCACGGCAAGGATGACATCACCGTGCGTGATGTGCTCTCGCACCGCGCCGGACTGCATCGGGTCCGCGGCCTGGTCCCCGGCCGCGAGGGCATCCTCGACTACGACGCCGTCGTCGCGGCGCTGGCCGAGAGCCCGGCCGATCCGCGGCGGATCCGCACCTCCGGCTATCACGCCATCACCTTCGGCTGGCTGGTGGCCGAGATCGTGCAGCGCGCCACCGGCGATCGGTTCACCGATGTGGTGCGGCGCGAGATCGCCGAACCACTCGGCTACGACGAATTCTGGTTCCAGGTACCGGCATCCGAGCGCTACCGGATCGCCAAGATCTTTCCGCATCTGAGCCCGCCCGGAATCCGTTGGAACACCGCGTCATCGGTGCTGTCCTGGGTGCGGCCGATACGCGGGCTCGCCGAGGCGGGTATGCCGGAGAGTTTCGACGAATTGGTCCGCGATCCGCGCGTGCACGATGCGGTGATGCCGGGCTGGAACGGCGTCTTCTCGGCGCGCGCACTGGCCAGGATGTATGGGGCGCTTGCCAATGGTGGTCGAGTCGAGGCGGTTGCTCCGGGACGCGGCAGACCCGGCATCGGCGCGGTGCAGTTGCTGAAACCGGAGACGATCGAGCTCATCAACCAGACCCAGCGGGCCGACAGCCGCGACTATGTGCTGGGGCTGCCGCTGAAATTCACCCTCGGCTATCACCGACCGGTGGTGATGTCCAAGCAGCAGCCGCGAAATGCCTTCGGCCACTACGGTCTCGGCGGTTCGGGTGCCTATGCCGATCCGGATCTCGGGATGTCTATCGCCTTTGTCACCAATCGCCTCGGCAATGCGGTGACCGCGCTCGGGGATGCCCGCCTCGCGCGCCTGGCCGCCATTACCAGCAACATCGCGCGCCGAGCGAAACCAGAGCGGGCGGTCGAACCCAGCGAGCGGTGAATTCGTAGCTATAGATATGGAGCAGGCGGACGCACCACCCGAAACGGCGCTGGACGGTGCGTATTCGACGCCGCGCGCACCCCGGATGGTGCTCGCGCACGCGCTGGCCGCTGGCATCGATTTCGAGCGTTACTTCCGGTGGCGGCGGGGCCACGAGGGGGATCCGTTCTATGTCCGGTTTCCCGGCTTCGGCGCGGTGCTGTTCACCGGCACCGCGATCGGCGCCCGGGAAATCTTTCGCGCGCCGATCGAACTGCTGGAACCGCCGCGACCGAATCCGATCGAACCACTCGTCGGCGCCGCCTCGCTGATTCTGGCCGCCGGTGAACGGCACCGACGCGACCGGGCATTGCTCGTGCCCGCGTTCCACAGCGCCCGGATCCGGGCCTACGGCGAGCTCATCCGCGACTCTGTCATGGCCGAAATGTCTGGCAGCACAGGCGAATCCCGCCCCGCCTGGCGCCCGGGCAGCCGCATCGACTCGCGCGCGGCGGCCCGGGCGATCACACTGCGGGTCATTCTGGAGGCGGTATTCGGAGTGGACAGCCACCAGCGACGCGCCGAATACACCGCCGCAGTCGCGGAATTCCTCACCGCCTTCTCCGGACCGCTGATGCTGGTGCCCGCCCTGCGCCACGGGATGTTCGGCCATGCGCCGTGGGACCGGTTCCGCGCGGCGCGCGAGCGACTCGACGAGCTGATCCTGACCGATATCGCAGGCCGACGTGCGGTGGCCGACGGCCGCGCGGTGCGCACGGACATTCTCGATATGTTGCTCACGACCAGCTACGACGACGGCACCGCGATCTCCGATGCCGAGCTGTGCGAACAATTGCGCACCCTGCTGGTCGCCGGGCACGAGACCACCGCGACGACCCTGGTGTGGGCGCTGTTCCATGTGCATCGCGAACCCGCGACGCTGGATCGCCTGCGCGCCGAGCTGCGGGCGGCGGGTCCCGATGCCACCCCGCTCGAACTGGCCGGTCTGCCGTATCTGGACGCGGTCTGTCAGGAGACGCTGCGGCTGCATCCCGCGGTGCCGATCGTCCTGCGCAGGCTGACTGCGCCGTTCACACTGCGTGGAGTCGCACTCGCGGCGGGCGAGACGATCGGCGTGGCGGTACCGCTGCTGCACTCCGATCCCGCGGTGTGGTCGGATCCGGAGCAGTTCCGGCCGGAGCGATTCCTCGACCGCAAGTACCGGCCGTTCGAATTCGCGCCGTTCGGCGGCGGCCATCGACGGTGTGTCGGGGCGTCGCTGGCCGACTACGAACTGCGGATCGTGCTCGCCACCGTGCTGGGCCGGGTGCGGCTGCGGCTCACGCCGCGGTATGCGCGGGGCCGCGCGCCGCTATCGGTGCCACACAACATCGCGACGGGTCCGCATCGGTCGATTCCGTTCGAAGTCGTGGCGTGAGCGACAGGCCGGGAGGAGGCGGCGTGCGTAACCACGTAGGGCGCTGGGAACGCCATTATCGGATACCGCGGCGCGAAACTGCGTGATTTATGTCACGAATCGGTTTGATAATTCCCGCGAGAATGGCAGCGGCCCACCCTTCGAATACATCGAGATTTACCGCCGTGACCGGCACTTATCGCGAAAGATGGTGACCCACAACGGCATATGTGTCACACGCCACATTTGATGTGCATACCGTATTAATCCGAAACGCCACTGGCTTCGGACCGCCCCGGGACGGTAGGAAGGACGTCAGGGTCGGGTTGCGTCATAAATACCCGTGGGGTGCCCTATGTTCCCCGCGCCGTTTTTCCGTGGGCATATGCGAGGCGGATTCCACATCGATCTTCGTGGAACCACCATGCGAGCGCCACACCTATGAGAGATCTCGCTGCGCCACCGGCGTCGACGAGAGATGGATTGGACGAGAAACCTATGCATGCCGCTTTGAACACCGGGACGTCGACTGCTCCTCGTCGCGGAGCGCTAGCCCGCCGACTCCGGCAGGGCGTCCTATTGTCGGCGGCGATCGCCACGATCGGTGTCACCGCCGTCGCGCCCGCACAGGCCGATCCGCTCGGCTTCGGCTCGGGCTCGACCGCGCCCGCCACCGACCCCGGCGTCCAGGCGAATTTCGCGCCGCCGGCCATCAGCCCCGGCGACGGTGAGACCGTCGGCGTCGCGCAGCCGGTCATCATCAACTTCAAGGATCCGGTGACCGATCACGCCACCGCCGAGCAGGCCATCAAGATCACCTCCTCGAATCCGGCGCCCGGACACTTCTACTGGTTCAGCGACAAGCAGGTGCGCTGGCGGCCGTACGAGTTCTGGCCCGCCAATACCGATGTGACCGTCGAGGCGGGCGGCACCCGTACCGCCTACCGGATCGGCGATGCCTTCATCACCACCGCCGACGACACCACCCACACCATGACGATCACTCGCAATGGCGAGGAGATCATGACCATGCCGACCTCGATGGGCAAGACCAAGCACGAGACCCCGAACGGCACCTACTTCGTTGGCGAACAACTGCGCAAGATGACCATGGATTCGTCCACCTACGGTGTGCCGACCACCGATCCCGAGGGTTACAAGGTCGAGGTCGAGTACGCCACCCGGATCTCCAATAGCGGCATCTTCGTACACGCGGCGCCGTGGTCGGTTGCGCAGCAAGGCGTTTCGAATGCCAGCCACGGCTGCCTGAACGTCAGCACCGAGAACGCCAAGTGGTTCTTCGAGAACGCGAAGAAGGGCGATCCGGTCATCGTCCAGAACACCACTGGCGGCACGCTGAATGCGCGTGACGGCTACGGCGACTGGAACGACTGAGCGCCGACCGGACAGCTCCCGAGCCCAACTCAGCCCAGGCACAAACGGCCTGGGCTGAGTTCTTTTTGTTCAGCAGATGGTGTTCCGGATTTTCCGGACGGCAGACCAGTTGCCGGATAACCTCCCGAGTGGCGCAACGCTACAACTGATTTCGGGAGAACATGGGTAACTCGCCGGGGACGCCCAGATTCCAGCCGCCGACACGACCGTCGGCCCGCGACGAAACACTCACGCCACCGCACGACCGGCACCAGGTTCGGGGAGCGCACGAGAAGTTCAGCGGTTCGGCGTCCAGCATTAACCGACTGTTTGCTGCGCGACGTAGAGTCGCGGCGGTGCGAACCAGGCCGGAACGAGTGCTGCCACAACCGCGGGGGCGTGGACTGCGTAACCGGCCGTGGCAGGACTATGCGCTGTTCCTGGTGTTGCTCGGGCCGAATCTGGCGCTGCTGACGCTGTTCGTCTACCGCCCGCTGGCCGACAATATCCGGCTCTCGTTCACCGACTTCAATATCTCCGATACGTTCGTGAACTACATCGGGTTCGCGAACTACAAAGAGTGGTGGGGCAGGGACGATTCGTGGCAGATCGTCACCAACACAGTGGTGTTCACCCTGGCCGCGGTGCTGGGCAGTATGGTGCTCGGCCTGGCACTCGCCCTGTTGCTCGACCGTAAGCTGTTCGGCCGCAATGTGGTTCGCTCGACCATCTTCGCACCGTTCGTCATCTCCGGCGCGGCCATCGGTGTGGCGTTCCAGTTCATCTTCGATCCCAGCTTCGGACTGGTCCAGGATGTACTGCACCGCATCGGCGTCGACAAGGTGCCCGATTTCTATCAGGATCCGCACTGGGCGCTGTTCATGGTGACGGTCACCTATATCTGGAAGAACCTCGGCTACACCTTCGTCATCTACCTGGCCGCACTGCAGGGCACCCGCGCCGACCTGATGGAAGCGGCCGAAATGGACGGCGCGGGCCGCTGGACCACCTTCACCAAAGTGCTGTTGCCGCAATTGCGCCCGACGACATTCTTCCTGTCCATCACGGTGCTGCTGAACTCGCTGCAGGTCTTCGACATCATCAATGTGATGACGCGCGGCGGACCGCTCGGCACCGGCACCACGACCATGGTCTACCAGGTCTACGAGGAGTCCTTCCGCAACTTCCGGGCCGGATACGGCGCGACGGTGGCCACCATCATGTTCCTCGTGCTGCTGGTCATCACGCTGGTGCAGGTGCGCATCATGGATCGGGGCGAGCAGTGAAACACACCGGCCGTAGCGACGGGCGCGGAGGCGGTAGCTTGCGTAACCACGGAGCGCCCCGCGAAGGACGGCATCAATACCGTATCGAGACCCTTTCGTATCGGCGCCGACAGCGCGTGGTCACCCTGCTCGGCTACGCCGCGATGGTGTGCGTACTGATCATCGTCGGCGTTCCGCTGTTCTGGATCTTCATCACCTCGTTCAAGGCGCGTCCGGATATCTACACCCAGCCCGCGGTGTACTGGCCGCACAGCTGGCATCCGGAGAACTACGAGGAGGCCACCACCGCGTTGCCGTTCTGGACATTCCTGCGCAACTCGCTGATCGTCACCGGGATCGTCGCGCTGGTGAAATTCGTGCTCGGGGTGTTCAGCGCGTACGGCCTGGTGTTCCTGCGCTTTCCGGGCAAGACCGTGATGTTCCTGGTGATCATCGCGGCGCTGATGGTGCCCAACCAGATCACGGTGATCTCCAATTACGCGCTGATCGCCCAGGTGGGCTGGCGAAATACCTTCCAGGGCATCATCGTTCCGCTCTGCGGAGTGGCCTTCGGCACCTTCCTGATGCGCAACCATTTCCTGTCGCTGCCCTCGGAGGTGATCGAAGCGGCGCGGATGGACGGTGCCAACTGGTGGCGGCTGCTCACCAGGGTGGTGCTGCCGATGTCCGGACCGACCATGGTGGCCTTCGCGGTGGTCACGCTGGTCAACGAATGGAACGAATACCTCTGGCCGTTCTTGATGGCGGATGACACCAGGGTCGCCACCCTGCCGGTCGGCCTCACCCTGTTGCAGAACACCGAGAATCCGAGCGTCACCAACTGGGGACCGGTGATGGCGGGCACGCTGCTGACCATGCTGCCGATTCTCGTCGTATTCCTGCTGCTGCAGCGCCACATGATCAAGGGCCTCACCTCGGGTGCGGTCAAGGGGTAAGCCCACCCGCCGCCCGTCCACCACCGGTCGAGGAATCGCTACGCGATACTGAACCAACTAGGAGAAACAGTGTCCACTTCACAGTTCCCCGCACTGTCGCGGCGCGGATTCATCGGACTGGCCGGTGCGCTCGCCGCGGGTACCGCACTGACCGCGTGCGCGGGCAGCGGCGGTGGCGGCAAACAGTCCGGCGACGACAACACCATCACCTTCTGGTCGAATCACCCTGGCACCTCGAAGGACCTCGAGACCGAGCTGATCAACCGGTTCCAGGCGAAATATCCGGACCTGAAGGTCGAGCTGGTCGACGCGGGCAAGAACTACGAGGAGGTGTCGCAGAAGTTCAATGCGGCGCTGTCCGGCGGTAAGCTGCCCGATGTCGTTGTGCTCTCGGATGTCTGGTGGTTCAACTACGCGCTCAACGGCACCATCGAGCCGCTGGACGGGCACTTCGCCGATGCCGGGGTGAAGTTGGACGACTATGTCGATTCGCTGGCCGCGGACTATGTGTTCAACGGTAAGCACTACGCGCTGCCGTATTCGCGTTCGACACCGCTGTTCTACTACAACAAGGATGTTTGGGCGAAGGCCGGTCTGCCCGACCGCGGCCCGCAGAGCTGGCAGGAATTCGACGAGTGGGGCCCGAAGATCCAGTCGGTGGTCGGCGACGGCAAGCTCGCGCACGGCTGGGGTGATGCCAAGAACTACCTGGCCTGGACCTTCCAGGGACCGAACTGGACCTTCGGTGGCGCCTACTCCGATCAGTGGTCGCTGAAGTTCACCGATCCCAAAACCATTGCGGCGGGCCAGTTCCTGCGCGATATGATCCACACCAAGAAATACGCGGGCATCAAACCGCAGATCGCCGTCGACTTCGGCACCGGTGTCATCGCCTCCACCATCGCCTCCACCGGCGATCTGAAGGGCATCCAGAAGAACGCCGAGGGCAAACTCACGTTCGGTACCGCATTCCTGCCGCACCCCAACGGACCGGGCGTCACCACCGGCGGTGCTGGCCTGGCGATTCCATCGCGCATCTCCGATCAGCGGAAGGTGAATGCGCTGAAGTTCATCGAGTTCATCACCAATGCGGCCAATACCGCGTACTTCTCGCAGGGCACCGGATATATGCCGGTGCGCAAGTCGGCGGTGTCCGATCCGAGCGAGGTCGACTTCCTCACCAAGAACCCGAACTCGAAGGTGGCCATCGAGCAGCTCGCGGTGACCAAATCGCAGGATTACGCGCGGGTATTCGTGCCCGGCGGTGACCAGATCATCGGCACCGGACTGGAGCAGATCGGTCTGCAGAACGCCGATCCGGCAACGGCTTTCGCCAATGTGGCCAGCCAGCTGCAGGCCATTATCGATCGGCAGATCACGCCGAAGCTGCCCAAGTAAGCACCGACCAACCGCGGCGCGCATCCGGCCCGGGCGCGCCAGGAATCCGACACAGGGAGCGACAGCATGGCAACAGTGCACTTCGACGGGGTGACGCATCTGTATCCCGGTGCGCCGACGCCTGCTGTCGACAACCTGGAGCTCGATATCGCCGACGGGGAATTCATCGTCCTCGTCGGGCCATCGGGCTGCGGTAAGTCGACCAGCCTGCGGATGTTGGCGGGACTGGAATCGGTTGAGGCGGGCCGCATCCTGATCGGCGGCAAGGATGTCACCGGGCTGCCGCCGCGGGCCCGCGATGTGGCGATGGTGTTCCAGAGCTATGCGCTCTACCCGAATATGACCGTCGCGCAGAATATGGGCTTCGCGCTGCGCAATGCCGGAATGAACAAGGCGGACACCGCGGTTCGCGTCCAGGAGGCGGCGAAAATGCTCGAACTCGAGCATCTGCTCGACCGCAAACCGGCAAAACTCTCCGGTGGACAGCGCCAGCGCGTCGCGATGGGGCGCGCCATCGTGCGCCGCCCCCAGGTTTTCTGCATGGACGAACCGCTGTCCAACCTGGACGCCAAACTGCGGGTGAGCACCCGCTCCCAGATCGCCGCGCTGCAGAAGCGGCTCGGCACCACCACCGTCTACGTCACCCACGACCAGGTCGAGGCCATGACCATGGGTGATCGGGTCGCGGTGCTGCGTGACGGCAAACTCCAGCAGATCGCCAAACCCCGTGAGCTCTACGACAACCCGGTGAACACCTTCGTCGCCGGCTTCATCGGCTCACCCGGTATGAACCTGCTGGACGCCCCGGTCCGCGACGGTGCCGCCGTCCTCGGCGAGCTGCGAATTCCCCTGCCCCGCAGTGCAACCGGCGAACGGGTCGTGGTCGGCATTCGTCCGGAATCCTGGGCAGCGACCACCGATGCGGACAACAGCCTCGCCGTGACCGCCGAACTCCTCGAAGAGCTCGGCGCGGAATCGTTCATCTACAGCCACGGCGTGACCGATGAATGGAACAGCCGCTCCGGCAAGGTGGTAGCCCGGGTGGACCGCCGCTTCCAAGTGGCCCTCGGCGATCGCCTACGCCTGCGCCCCAAATTCGACGAGATCTTCTTCTTCGACGCCGAATCCGAGGAACGTCTGCGCTGAAACCCGGCTGCCGGGTCGCCGTGATCGGCGACCCGGCAGTCGGATGCTCACCAGATCTTGACGCGCTGCGCGGGCTCCAGATACAGCTCGTCGCCCGGCTGCACATCGAAAGCCTCGTGGAAGCTGTCGATATTGCGAACCACCGCATTGCAGCGAAACTCCGGCGGGGAGTGGGGGTCGGTGGCCAGGCGGCGGATGGCCTCCTCATCGCGGGCCTTGGTGCGCCAGACCTGGGCCCAACCGTAGAAGACGCGCTGCATACCGGTGAGATCGTCGATCACCGGCGGCTCCGCGCCCTCGAGAGCGATCTGGTACGCGGCCAAGGCGATGGAGAGACCACCGAGGTCGCCGATATTCTCGCCGATGGTGAATTCACCGTTGACGGTGTGGTCTTCGGACAGCGCCTTGGGCGACAGCACGCTATACTGATCGATCAAAGCCTTTGTGCGCTTGCCGAATTCGGCGCGGTCGGCATCGGTCCACCAGTCGACCATATTGCCGTCGCCATCGTACTTGGCGCCCTGATCGTCGAACCCGTGCCCGATTTCGTGCCCGATCACCGCACCGATGCCGCCGTAGTTGGCGGCGGCGTCGGCGTGCATATCGAAGAACGGCGGCCGCAGAATGGCGGCGGGGAAGACGATTTCGTTCATGCCCGGGTTGTAGTAGGCGTTCACCGTCTGCGGGGTCATGAACCATTCGCCGCGGTCGACCGGTCCGCCGAGCTTGTTCAGATCGCGGTCGTGTTCGGCGGCGTAGCCGCGACGATAGTTGCCGACCAGATCGGTCGGCACGATCACGATGGCGGAATAGTCGCGCCACTTATCCGGGTAGCCGATCTTGGGGGTGAACTTCTCCAGTTTGGCCAGCGCCGCGGCCCTGGTCTCGGGGCCCATCCAGTCCAGATCGGCGATATTGCGACGGTAGGCCTCCTGCAGATTCGCGACCAGCTCGACCATCCGCGCCTTGGCCTCCGGCGGGAAGTGTTCGGCCACATACAGCTTCCCGACCGCCTCGCCGAGCAGATCCTGCACCAGCGAAACACCGCGCTTCCAGCGTTCCCGGTTCTCCTGCGCTCCGGTGAGGGTGCGGCCGTAGAAGTCGAAGTTCTCCTCGACAATGGGATCGGTGAGATAGGCGGCGCGCGAACGCAACAGCCGCCACATCGCCCAGGCCTGCCAGTCGGCCAGCGATTCGGCGGCCCAGGTCTGTGCGAAGGTGCGCACGTAATCCGGCTGGCGCACAACCACTTCGGCGAACAGCCCGGGACCGGACTCGGATACCCCCTCGGCGAGCGCGGAAGTCCAGGCATGCCAATCGAATTCCGGATTCTCGGCGACCAGCATGTCGTAGGTGGTCAGGTTGTAGCTCAGTTCGGCATCGCGACGGCGCACCACATCCCAGTGCCCGGCCGCGAGTTTGCGCTCCAGTTCGAACACCCGCTGCCCGACCGTCGCCAGATCGTCGGGCAGTAGCGCGGCGATCTGCGGTTCGGCGGCGGCCAGGGCGAACATCCGCCCGATATGCGCGATGTACTCGGCCCGGATCTCGGCGAATTCGTCCTGCCGGTAATAGGACTCGTCGGGCAGCCCGATCCCGGACTGGGTGGCGTGCGCGAGATACCGATTGGAGTTCTTATCGTCGGTATCGACGTACACACCGAGCGCGCCGCCGACGCCGGTGCGCTGCAACCTGCCGAGCAGCGCGGCGAAGGCACCGCGGTCGGCGATCTCGCGGATCTCGGTGAGTTCACCCGCGATGGGCGCGAGTCCGAGCGAGGCCGCCGTCTCGGTGTCCATGAAGCTCGAATACAGATCACCGATCTTGCGCGCATCACTGCCGTGCTCGGCCGATGAGCCAGCGGTGTTCTGGATGATCGCCTGGACATCCAGTTCCGCCTGGTCGTACAGCGCCCGGAAGGCACCGTCGACCGCGCGGTCCGCGGGTATCTCATAGGTATCCAGCCAAGTGCCGTTGACATGGGCGAACAGGTCGTCTTGCACCCGAACGGCCTGGTCGAGGTAGGAAAGATCGATACCGGAGGGACTGCTCAGATCGGAAGTCACGATCTCCAGTATGCCGAGGTGACGAGAATGCCGTCGCCGTGGTTTGCCCCGGCCGCGCGGACGGCCGGGGCGGAACGGTCAGGCGGGGAGAATGATGCGGTCGAATTCGCCGTCGCGCGCTCCGGCGAGGAAGGCATCCCACTCTTCGGAGGTGTAGGTCAGAGTGATGTCGCCGTGGCGCACGGTGGCGCTGCCGTCGGCGTGCGTATGCGCGATCAACTCGTTGTGCGATCGCCCGCTGTTGAGGAGGTTGATGAACGAGGTCCACAGGCTCGCGGTAACGGTGATGACGGGCTCTTCGGCGGGGCGGTTGGCCGGGTTGCGGCGGTATTTGCTGTCACGGATGAGCACCGCGTCACCATCGAACCGGACCTCGACGCATTGATTGCCGTTGTTCGATCGAGTCGACGTGAACCAGTCAGTAAAAACCGACCGGAGGGTAGCGGTGGTGGCCATGGGCAGGATTTTACACTCGTGCATAGCGGCTGATCAGGGCCAATGACTCGTCACGAGTCAACGACTGCTCCAGCGCGCGAACGTAAGCGAAGCTCAAATCGCGTACCTGTTCCGGGTCGTCGACCGCTCCGCCGAAGACCGCGCTCTCGGCCCAGGCGAAGGTCGGCAGCTGTTCGCCGGCGAAGTCGATCAGATGGAAGCTGGAACCGCCGAGCACCGCACCCGCCTTGGCAGCGAACGGGATGACCCGCACCTCGATATTGTCGAGTTGCTCGATCAACTTCGCCAGATACTCCAACTGTCCGCGCAGTACTTCAGGACCGCCGGTCTGCTGCAGCAGGGTGCCCTCGCCGATTACCGCGGTTAGCTCGACCGCCCCCTTACCGCGCAGCCGATCCTGGCGCCGCATCCGGATGGCTACCAGTTGCTCGACCTGTACCGGACGGATCATCACGTCCGCACGGATGAGTGCGCGAGCGTAATCCTCGGTCTGTAGCAGTCCGGGAAACACCAAACTGTCATAGCTGCGAATGCTGTGTGCGCCGAACTCCATGCCATACAGCCGCTGCAGTTCCGGCCCGATCAGGGCCGACGATTTGGCCCACCAGCCACGCTGTTTGCTCGCCTCGAGCAGGGCCAGCAACTCCTCGCGCTCCTCGGCGTCCACCTCTAGCAGTTCGAGTACCGGGCCGATGGTGTTGGTGGTGAGAACTCGCCGCCCCTTCTCGACGTGCGACCAATTGGCCGGAGTGAAGCCGACCCGCTTGGCGAAGGTCGCCGAATCGAAGCCGCGCTGTTCGCGCAACTCCCGCAGACGCAGCACCAGTTCCCAACGAGCAACTGTAGGGGAAACGGGTGCCATGGCTAACGATGTTACGCCGAAGGATTTTCCGGCGTGTGACTATTGTCATCTCAGTAGTGTCGGTCTATGGTCGAGCTCAGCGGCAACTTTGCTTTTCACGTCGATCCACTCAAAGTCGAGGCGAGGTTCGTCATGAGTACGTCGCGTATGGAACCGGGTAGCTACCTTGCAGCCCAGGACTTCGCGGCGGCCCAGGAAGCCTTGGCCCGCTGTCGCCGCTACCGCAAGGACAACGGACTCTACGGGGTTGTCGATCCCACACTCGGGCGCATTCTGTTGGAGATCGGCGCGGTCGGCGCGGTCGTCATGCCCGCCGTACTCGGCAAGCGTGTCCACGCCCACCTGCTGGCTGCCTGCGGGCGCACCGGACCGATCATCGCGCACCCGCGCTCCAGCCGCTGGTCCTTCCTCACCGGTCCGACCGACAACTCATATCTCGATATGACACTGTTCCCAGAACTGTTCCGGGTGTGCGCCTCGGTGGCATTGCCCGGCAGCCGGATCGTGCTGCCCTCGCCGACCGACGAACACAGCGGCTACCGGGTCTGGATCGCGTCGCCCGAGGACGACTACCGCCCCGAACTCTGCGATGTCATCGCCGCGACCAGGGCGTGTGCCAGCAAAGGCGGGCGCGAACTCGAACAGTCGGTGGTCGCTCACCTCAAGGGCTCGGGCGCGGAGTGAGCGTCACGCTGAAGCTCTGCTCGATGCTGTGCTGCCACTTGTCCCGGCATTCGTTGAGCTTGGTCTGATCGTTGCCCGCCTTCTGCACGCAGTCCAGGTAGTTCTTGCCACCGGAGTCGACGAAGAAGCTCCAGCCGACAATGCTGAGCAGGATCGCCGCGACCAGGGCGAGCACGCCGAGGATGAGGCCGGTGACGGCCATGCCGGTGCCACCCGCGCTGCCGGAACGGATCTTGACCAACGCGATGATGCCGAAGATCAGTGCGAACAGGCCGAACAGGTAGCCGCCGATCAGTGTCCAGCAACTCAGGAAGCCCAGGATGCCGAGCACCAATGTGGTGATGGACAGGCCCTTCCGCTTGGGCGATTCCTGCCAGTAGTTGGGCTGCCCCTGGTACGGCCCAGGGCGTGGATAGTCACCGGGCGGCGGATATTGGCCTGGCGGCGGATACTGCGACATGGACTTCCTCTCAACCGGTGCGCTTGCGCGGCAATCGGCTACTGATCGCATTATCGGGGAATGTTTATGCCGAGCCCGGCTGATCCTTTCCAGCGACCTTCGAGCTATCGCTAGGGCTGCGAGCCGAGCCGCGCGTGCATCTCCCAGACCAGAATCTCCGCGGGTCCGCGGGCGATCACCCGCTGCCCACCCGACCTGGTCAGCCGCACCGCATCACCCGTGTACAGGGGGCCGACACCCTCCATCTCCACCTCGCCCCTGGCGACGAACAGATGTAGGTACGGTGCGTCAGGTAGGTCGACCGACTGCTCGGTGTCACCGGTGCCCGTCAGGCGCGCCACGTGCATCGCCGAATGACTGCTGCCGATGGCGATCGCGGTCCGGTCGCGGTAACGCGGCAGGCCGGAGGCCACGGTCACCAGCGAGCCACCCGCCAATTCGTCGTCGATCTCGAGCTGCTGATAGCCCGGCTCCAGGCCCGGCTCGTCGGGGACCACCCACATCTGCACGAAATGCACCGGCTCGTCGTGTTCGGT
This sequence comes from Nocardia sp. NPDC005998, assembly GCF_040614395.1. Classification (NCBI taxonomy): domain Bacteria; kingdom Bacillati; phylum Actinomycetota; class Actinomycetes; order Mycobacteriales; family Nocardiaceae; genus Nocardia; species Nocardia sp. NPDC005998. The sequence goes on from NZ_JBEXUI010000002.1 coordinate 165,270, forward strand.
GCCGCGGTCCAGCCGCCAGGAGTCGTTCTTCTCCGAATGCAGGATTCCGGTGCCCGCGCTCATCCGCTGCGCCAGGCCGGGATAGATGACGCCGCTGTGACCGAGCGAATCCTGGTGCACCAGGCTGCCGCCGAGCACCCAGGTCACGATCTCCATATCCCGATGCGGATGGGTTTCAAAGCCCTGACCAGGGGAAACAATATCCTCGTTATTGACGAGCAGCAGTCCGTGATGGGTGTTGTCGGGATCGTAGTGCTCCCCGAAGGAGAACGAGTGCTTCGAATCCAGCCAGGACACGCGCGTTTTCATGCGATCGCCGCCGCGATGGACATCGATGTGTGGTGTCGTGAGTGTGGACATCATGGTCCTCCTCTCGGGACCGTGCACCGATCACCTTTCAGGGTAGGAGCACTTATGACGCGGTACTCCGAATTCCTAGTAAATTGTCCTGCACTCGGCATTTTACGCGAGCGACCGGCGGGTGAACGGCAGGCGAGCAGTACCAACCGGTTCGTCGAATCGTCACCCTGATCAACCCGCTACCGCACCGATGCCGCCGCCCACACCCAGGGCGGATTCGTAACACCATGCGCCACAACGCAACCGGAGGTGACGACCAGATGCGACCCGAGGCACTCGCCCGCATCGAGCGACAACTCCGCAATGCCGCACAGCGCGATGGGATCAGCGATTTCGTCGTCGGTGTCGCGGTTTTCCGAGACGGCAAACTACTGGTAGTCCGCCGCGTACCGGACGATTACCACGGCGGAATGTACGAACTGCCTGGTGGCGGAGTCGAATCCGGGGAGACGCTGGCCGAATGCGTGGCACGCGAGCTGTTCGAGGAGACCGGTCTGCGTGTGCGCGATATCACCGACTTCCTCGGCGGCTTCGACTACGCCACCCGCACCAAGGCCAGGGTCCGCAAGTACAGCTTCGTGGTCGAGGTGGAACCGGGTGAGGTGGCGCTGGAGCCCGGTGAACACGACGCCTTCGCCTGGATCGATGCCGCGGCCCTGGACGAGCTGCCGATGGCCCCTGATATGCGCGAAACGATCTCCGCCCTGGTCAAATGCGTTTGATCGGCGACACGGCCACATTCCCGACCACTACGGAGCGAGTCTTACGAGCGACGTTCCGAAGGCACTGCGATCGAACACAGTAGCCTTTCGACGTGTCCACTGGTCGCCCCGAAGGCTCTACTCCCGCGGACGAGCGACCGGTATCGCTACAGACGGCGCTGCGCGAGAGTCCCGGCGTGCTGCGCCTGGCCCTGGTCCGCTTCACCGGTCAGTTCGGCGACGGCATGTTCCAGGCGGCGCTATCGGGCGCCATCCTGTTCAATCCGGAACGCGAGACCGATCCGCTGGCCATCGCGGCGGCCTTCGCGGTGCTCTTGCTGCCGTACTCGCTGATCGGACCCTATGCCGGTGCACTGCTCGACCGCTGGGACCGGCGCGCAGTGCTGCTGGTCGCCAATGTCGCGCGGGCGATTCTGATCAGCGCGGTCAGCGTCGGGCTCTTGGCGGGTAGCAGTTCGACGCCCCTATTGCTGCTGGCGCTGGCCGTGGTCGGGATCAGCAGATTCGTACTCTCCGGTGTGTCCGCAGCCCTGCCCCGGGTGCTGGACCAGCACTGGCTGGTGCCCGCGAATTCGGTGCTCGCCACGGTGGCCTCCGGCTGTGCCGGTGTCGGTGCCGCCACCGCGGTCGCGATCATCGGACTGATCGGTGCCGGTGATTTCGCCTCGGCGATCGCGGTGGCGATCAGCGCGGTCTGGTCGGTCTTCGGTGCGGTGCTCGCGGCCGGATTCGGGGCCGGGGTACTGGGCCCGGAGCCGGGAACGGCGGTGCGTGACAGTGCGATACATGCGGTCCTGACCGGCCTGCGCCATGGTGCGGCGGCGGTTTGGGGCGCGGTTCAGGTCACCACCGCGATGGTCGGCATCGGCGTGCACCGGATCGTCTTCGGCACCAACACCCTGATCATGGTGCTGGTGCTGCGGCAGGCGCCGGTCGACGGCGGCGGGGCCAACACCGGGCTGACCCGTTTCGGGCTCGCCATCGGCGCCACCGCGGCGGGGATGCTGGTCGCGGCGGTCGTCGCACCGCTGCTGATTCCGCGCCTGGGCCGGACGCGCACGGTCGTGCTCGGTCTGTGCACCGCGACCGTGGTCCAGTTGACGCTGGTCACGCCGACCGCCATCGCAACGGCCGGTACCGCGGCGCATCGGGCGCATCAGCTGCTGCTCGTCGGTGCGTTCCTGTTCGGGCTGGCGGGGCAGATCATCAAACTGACCGGTGACGCGACGATGCAGATCGATATCTGTGACACCAGGCGCGGTCAGGTATTCGCATTGCAGGACACCGTCTTCAATATCGCGTTCGTGGCGGCAATCGCGGCTACCGCTCTGGTGATACCGGCGGATGGACGCTCGATCGGGGTGGTGCTGGTCGGCGCCGGGATCTATTGCGCCGGAATCGCGGCCATCGCGCTGAACAACCGGCGCGCACCGGTCGTCAACTGAACGGCCTTGCGGGGTAACCGGGTTCATCGGCGGACCAGGTACGGTGCTCCCCGAACGCGGCCACCTGCGCCCACCCGTCTGCCGACCGCCACCCCGCAGCGAATCGCTGCATGACGCCGTCCGCCGCGGCATGCGGATCCGCCGATGGGGAATCCGGCAACGGCTCATCATGATTCGACAGTGCGGCGCCGAACCCATTGGCGGCGAGGTGGTCCGGCTCCGGCTCGGTGCGCACGATCCAGTCGAGGTGTTCGCTGTCCGCATCGGCCGGATTGCCGGTTATCTCGTGATTCCAGGTGCCATTGCCGGTCGGATCGGTGAAGAAGTGGTCGGGTACACCGTCATCGTCGAGATCCAACCCGACCACATCGGCGATGCCGGTGCCGTGCGAATCCCATAGCACGTCATCGGCCAGGCCGTCGCCGTCGAAGTCGAGGCCGACCGCGTCACCCACACCCGATCCGGATAGATCCAGGTCCGCCTGGGTGGTCCAGATGTGGACCGTGCCGTCGCCGGTCCCGAATACGTACTCGATCTCGTTCATATCTATTTGGACGCGGCGCCCGGCCATCCGGTTCCGTCATCGCGCGAAGCCAACGCGAATTCGATACCATCGCACCCGCTCGCGATACCGCATTCCGACAGCGCGGTCGAGTAACTTGATCTTCCATCGACCCGAATCGACAGGGAGCCAACAAGACATGGGATCTCGGCCGACCAGTACGCGGGTATTCGCGGCGGCGGCCACCTATCCCTGTGCACCCGCGTTGTTCGGCCTACTGCTGGCCGGGGCGCTGACCATACCGACGCCCGTCGCGCAGGCCGCGCAGTATCCGTGGGCGCCGCCGCCGGTGAACAGTTGCGGCGAGATCGGATTCGATCCATTGAACCGGGCCCCGGATCCGAACGCACCGCCGCCTCCGCCGCTCCCACAGCTGCCCCCGCAGATCGATATCCCGGTGCCGGTTCCGGAGATCACACCGGTGCCGGTGCCCGACCCACCGCCGGACAACACCCGGATCGATCCGGAGCCGCTGCCCGATGACCCGTGCCGCAACCCGTGCCCGGATGTGCGCGACACCCCGAAACCACCGGAGCCCGCCACCGATCCGGAACCGAATACCGCACCCAACACCGGGTCCAGCTCGGGTTCCGGATCCGGTTCGAGTTCGGGTTCCGGATCCGGATCCAGCTCCGGTTCTGCATCGATCCAGCTGCCGCGCATAGAGATCCGCCCGGAGATCGAGCCCATTCCGATCCCGGTGCCCGGCCGTGACGGAGTCGAACCGCAGCCCGCGCCGCCGCCGATCGTGCACCCGATCGAGCCGGGGCCGTTGGCCGCGGCTGTTGCCCCGCCGCTGGTGGAATCGGTGGATCTGGTAGGTCAGGTGACCGGACACGGTTCGCAGAATCGCACCGATATGCGCTGGCAGGTCGACGGCACCGATCTCGGGATCATGTGGGAGACCAAACCCGGCGAGGTCGCCGTCGCCTTCGGCGACACCTTCGGCGAGGGCTGGCAGAGCGGCGGCGTCGGCGGCCCGGATTGGCGCAGCAATGTGCTCGGCTACAGCACCGACCACGACCTTGCCGATGGCCTCGGCATCGACACCATGGTGCAGGACAGCCGCTGTCACGCGGCCGAATTGCTGTCCAGCCGCAAGATCAAGAACTGGGAGACGACGACCATTCCGACCTCCGGGTTCGCGATCGGAAAGCGCCAGTTCATGAGCTATATGTCGGTGAATCACTGGAGCCGGATCCCGGGCATGTGGTCGACCAACTACGGCGGACTCGCATACTCCGACGACAATGGCCGCACCTGGGTCAAGGACCAACATGCCAAGTGGGACAACTTCTTCGGACTCGGCCGCTTCCAGGTGGCGGCCATGGTGCCGCAGGGCGATTACGTCTACATGTTCGGTACGCCCAATGGCCGGATCGGTGTGATCGGCCTGGCCAGGGTGCCGAAGACCGAGGTGCTCAACAAATCGGCCTATCAGTACTGGGTCGGCGGCAGCTGGGCCCCGTGCGCCGAAAACCAGGCCACGCCTTTGGTTCTCGGCATGGCCAGCGAACTGTCGGTGCGGTTCGACAAGGACAGCAAGCAGTGGCAGATGGCCTACCTCGACTCCGCCCGCGGTGCGATCGTGCTGCGCACCGCGGCGACGCCGCAGGGTGCGTGGACCGATGGCGTCGCGCTGGTCTCGACCGACGACTATCCGAAGGCCTACGGCGGCTTCATCCATCCGTGGTCCACGGCGGAAGATCTGTACTTCACCATCTCGGCGTGGGATTCCTACAACGTGTATCTCATGCACGCGAAACTCGATCCGCCGCACTGATCGCGATCGGGTCGGACCGACCGCGGTTCGGTATGGTGCGCATGTGATCGACCAGCGCATTCAGCACAGGCGGCTCCGGTGACGGGCAGCGCCACCGCGCGCCCGGCGGACGGACCGGGCTGGCAGTTCTGGATCGATCGGGGCGGCACCTTCACCGATGTGGTGGCCAGGCGACCCGACGGCAGGCTCGTCACCCACAAGCTGCTCTCGGAGAATCCGGCGCGCTACGACGACTCCGCGGTGGCGGGCATTCGCGAAATCCTCGCGGACGCGGGGCAGGGCGACGCCGATATCGAAGCCGTCCGGATGGGTACCACGGTCGCCACCAACGCCCTGCTCGAGCGCAAGGGCGAACGCACCGTGCTGGTGATCACCAGGGGGTTTCGCGACGCGCTGCGCATCGCCTACCAGAATCGCCCGCAGATCTTCGCGCGGGAGATCGTGCTGCCGGAACTATTGCACGAGCACGTGATCGAGGTGGATGAACGTGTCGCGGCCGATGGCACGGTGCTGACTCCGCCGAACCTGGACGCGCTGGCCGAGGCACTGAAGCCGCTGTACGACACCGGTATTCGCGCCATTGCCGTGGTCTGTATGCATTCGCACCTGTATCCCGCGCACGAACAGGCGATCGGCCGCGTCGCCCGCGATATCGGATTTCCGCAGATCTCGCTGTCCAGCGAGGTCAGCCCGCTGATGAAGCTGGTGCCGCGCGGGGACACCACGGTGGTGGACGCCTATCTCTCGCCGGTGCTGCGCCGCTACGTCCAGCAGGTCGCCGACCAGCTCACCGGCGTGCGGCTGATGTTCATGCAGTCCAATGGCGGACTCACCGAGGCGGGCCAGTTCCGCGGTAAGGACGCCATCCTGTCGGGTCCGGCGGGCGGCATCGTCGGCATGGTGCGGATGTCCGAACTCGCCGGATTCGACCGCGTCATCGGATTCGATATGGGCGGAACCTCCACGGATGTCTCGCATTTCGCAGGCGAATACGAGCGGGTCTTCACCACTCGGATCGCCGGGGTCCGGCTGCGCGCGCCGATGCTCGATATCCACACGGTCGCGGCGGGCGGCGGCTCGATCCTGCACTTCGACGGCAGCCGCTACCGGGTCGGCCCCGATTCCGCTGGCGCGGTACCGGGACCCGCCTGTTACCGCGGCGGCGGACCGCTGACCGTCACCGATGCCAACGTCATGCTCGGGCGCATCCAATCCGAGTACTTTCCAAGGGTTTTCGGTCCGAGCGGCAATCAATCGCTCGACGATGCGCTGGTCCGCGACCGATTCGCGGAATTGGCCAGCGAAATCGCCGAAAGCACCGGTGACGATCGCACCCCGGAGCAGGTCGCCGAGGGCTATCTCGAGATCGCGGTCGCCAATATCGCCGCCGCGATCAAGCGGATCTCGGTGCAGAAGGGCCACGATGTCACCCGGTACGCGCTGACCACCTTCGGCGGCGCGGGCGGTCAACTCGCCTGCAAGGTGGCCGATTCCCTCGGCATCCGCACCGTGGTGGTGCCGCCGATGGCCGGTGTGCTCTCAGCGCTCGGCATCGGTCTGGCCGATACCACCGCCATGCGGGAGCGATCGGTGGAATTGCCGCTGCGCGATGAGTCCATGTCGCGCGTCGGCGAAATCGCCGACGATCTGGAGGCCCTCGCCCGCGCGGAACTACTCGGCGAGGATGTGCCCCTACACCGGGTGCGCGTCGCGCGCCGCGCCCAGCTGCGCTATGACGGCACCGATACCACGCTGACCGTGGCACTCACCGAACCGGCGAGCATGGCAGCGGATTTCGTCGAGCGCCATCGCAAGACCTACTCCTTCGTACTGGACCGCCCGATCGTCATCGAGGCGCTTTCGGTCGAGGCGACCGGACTCACCGAACCACCCGATCTGGCCGATCTGGCCGATCTGGCCGGACGCGCGGCCACCGGCGAGCCGGAGTCCGTGCGGCTGCACACCGACGGCGCTTGGCGCAAGATATTCCTCTACCGGCGTGCGGAATTGGTACCCGGTAAGGCGGTACTCGGACCCGCCGTCATTACCGAGGACAACTCCACCACGGTCGTCGACGACGGCTGGCAGGCGGTGCTGAACGAGCTCGGGCATCTGATCATGGAACGGGTTGCGGTGGCGACCGGACCGCAGGCCGGTACCGAGGCGGATCCGGTGCTGCTGGAGGTCTTCAACAATCTGTTCATGTCGATCGCCGAACAGATGGGCGCGCGACTGGAGTCGACCGCTCAATCGGTGAACATCAAAGAGCGCCTGGACTTCTCGTGCGCGCTGTTCGATCCCGACGGCAATCTCGTCGCCAACGCGCCGCATATTCCGGTACATCTCGGATCGATGGGCACCAGCGTCAAGGAGGTCATCCGGCGCAGGCAATCCGGGGAGACGATGCGCCCCGGCGACACCTACGCCGTCAACGATCCCTACCACGGCGGCACCCATCTACCCGATGTCACGGTGATCACGCCGGTATTCGACACCGCGGGCACCCAGATCCTCTTCTATGTCGCCTCGCGCGGCCATCACGCGGAGATCGGCGGCATCGCCCCCGGCTCGATGCCGGCGAACAGCCGTCGCATCGAGGAGGAGGGGGTCATCTTCGACAACTGGCTGCTCGTGGAGAACGGCCGGTTCCGGGAGGCGCAGACCTTCCGGTTGCTCACCGAAGCGCCCTATCCATCCCGCAATCCGGCCACCAATCTCGCCGATCTGCGTGCGCAGATCGCCGCCAATGCCAAGGGAGTCGACGAGGTCGGGAAGATGATCGAGCACTTCGGGCTCGATGTCGTCGAGGCGTATATGCGTCACGTGCAGGACAATGCGGAGGAATCGGTGCGCCGCGTCATCGACGCGCTCGACGACGGCGAATACGCCTACGAGACCGATCTCGGTGCCATCATTCACGTCCGGGTCACCGTTGATCGGGAAAACCGCAGCGCCACCATCGATTTCAGTGGCACCTCGGCGCAGCTGGACGGTAATTTCAACGCACCCTATGCCGTGGCGAACGCGGCGGTCCTCTATGTCTTCCGCACACTGGTCGCAGACGATATCCCGCTCAACGACGGCTGCCTGCGCCCGCTGAAGATCATCGTGCCGCCCGGCTCGATGCTCGCGCCCGAACCGCCCGCCGCGGTCGTCGCTGGCAATGTCGAGACCTCCCAGGCGATTACCGGTGCGCTGTACGCGGCGCTCGGGGTGCAGGCCGAGGGATCGGGCACGATGAACAATGTCACCTTCGGCAATGACCGCAGCCAGTACTACGAGACGATCGGTTCCGGTTCCGGCGCTGGCGACGGATTCGACGGCGCGCCGGTGGTCCAGACCCATATGACCAACTCCCGGCTCACCGACCCGGAGGTGCTGGAGTGGCGGCTGCCGGTACTGCTCGAGGAATTCTCGGTGCGCACGGGCAGCGGCGGCGCGGGTCGATGGCACGGCGGTGATGGTGCGGTGCGCCGACTGCGGTTCACCGAGGCGGTCACGGTGTCGACGCTGTCGAGTCATCGACGAGTGCCGCCCTATGGCATGGCGGGCGGCGCGCCGGGGGCCATGGGCCGCAACCGGATCGAGCGTGCGGACGGCACGGTGCAGGAGTTGCGCGGCGCAGATTCGGCGCAGTTGAATTCCGGTGATGTGCTGGTCATCGAGACACCCGGCGGTGGGGGATACGGTAGCTGAAGCTGGCTGACGCGGCCGATGTCGAGGCGCCTGGCCACCACCTGGCACAGCGGGCCGCAGTCCGGCAAGGGCTTTCAGATTTCCGGATGGGGGTCACGACAGTCTCATTCGGCGGACGTTGCGACCGCGACCGCGTTCGCCGTCACGCTCGCCATCGCCACACTGCCCGGCTCCAGTCCGAGCTCGCGCACCGCCTCGCTGCTCATCAACGCCACCACTGTGAACGGTCCGCATTGCATCTGCACCCGAGCCATGACCGTATCGGCCACCACATGGGTAACCAATCCGGGAAACCGATTGCGCGCCGAACCGGCACCGCCGAAGCGAGTCCGAGCCTGTTCGACGGCCAGGGCCGCCAACTCCTCGCCCTCGATCACCGGACGGCCGGAGGCATCCTGTGCCGCCGCCAGTGCTCCGGAATCGATCCAGCACCGCACGGTGTCATCGCCGACACCGAGCAGTTCGGCCGCATCACGTATCCGGAGAGTCTCCACCGCGTCAGCATAGTTCCGCAAATACGGATGAAATAAGCGTATCGATCCGTAGATACGGACAGAATCGCCGCCGCATTTGGCCATGTCATTCCGTAGATACGCACTATTGGCCACTTCGTCACAGCCGCGAGCATGGTCGTGTTCGCCGACGCCAAGTACGCTCGGAGCAATCATGGCCACGTATTTCGATCCGACGTCATGGTCACCGATGCGGGCCGTCGACTTGGGGAAGCGACTTCTCGACCAATCGTTGCTGGAGCAGTGGCTCTCGTTCACCACCGCCTGGGTCGATCCGGTGGCCGACCTCGGTGCGGGCACAGTCACCGCATTGATGCCGGACGTGCTGATGACCGTGCTGAGTGAGGGCATTCTCAGCCGGTTCGGTGGCCAGGAGGTCAGCGCCACCCTGCTCGGCCACGACCTGCACGCGACGCTGCAGGTACTCAAGGTGCGCCGCCGCGGCGCGCATTTCCAGACCAAGACCGTGCTGTCCAGGATGCGCTGGGACAATCACCCGATCGAACACGTCACCGTGATCGCGCACGGGGTCCGCCTGGTGCCCGGCGTGCCGACCAAGGTGCGGGTACAGCAGCTGGACCTGAACGGGACCGTCACTACCAAGGCGCTGGTCGGCTGGCTCAATACCCAACAGCCGGACTGGCAGCTCGGCATCGACGCGAGTGGACTGATCCGGGCGAAGCATCGACGCCGCCGCATCACCGCATTGGTGGAGGCGCAGGTGCGCGACAACCTGGTGACCGTCGAGATCCAGCGGGCGAGCTGGTCGGGCATGCGGATACCGCGAAATATCCTGGCCGTCCCGGCTCTCCTGCTGGATCGGCTGCCGAATGACGCGCGCATCGTGCACGCCACCCGCGAGGGCGATCTGGTGCGCTTCCGGGTCGAACTGCCGCAGATCACCGGCTCATTCGAGCTGGCGCAGATCCGCTCGGCGATCGTGGCCGGGACCACGCTGATCGTCTTCTGACCGAGCAGCGAATCCCGTTTCCGCCCTGCGACATTCAGCCCTGCGACATTCAGCCCTGCGACATTCAGCACCGGGACATTCAGGCCTGGGACTTCCACCATTCCAGCAGCGCGGCCTCGGCCTCGTCCCGGCTGAGCGGTCCGCGGTCCAGCCGCAGCTCCTTCAGGTACCGCCACGCCTTGCCGACCTCGGGCCCCGCGGGAATGCCGAGCAGTTCCATGATCGCGTTGCCGTCCAGATCCGGGCGGACCCGATCCAGATCCTCCTGCTCCTGCAGCCGGGCGATGCGCGACTCCAGCTCGTCGTAGGTGGCGCGCAGCGCGGCGGCCCGGCGCTTATTGCGGGTGGTGCAGTCGGCGCGAACCAGTTTGTGCAGCCGGGGCAGCAGATCATCGGCGTCGGTGACATAGCGGCGCACCGCCGAATCGGTCCACTGCCCCTTGCCATAGCCGTGAAAACGCAAGTGCAGGAACACCAGTCGCGCCACGTCCTCGGTGAACTGCTTGGGATACTTGAGCGCTCGCATCCGCTTGCGCACCATCTTCGCGCCGACCACCTCATGGTGGTGGAAGCTGACGCCGCCGCCCGGTTCATTGCGCTTGGTATCGGGCTTGCCGATATCGTGCAGCAGCGCGGCCCAGCGCAGCACCAGGTCCGGATCGCCTTCCTCCAGGTCGATGGCCTGCTGCAGCACGGTGAGCGAATGCCAGTACACATCCTTGTGCTGGTGGTGCTCGTCGATCTCCAGCTTCATCGCGGGCACCTCGGGCAGCACCAGCTGGGCCAGACCGGTCTCGCACATGACGTTGATGCCGTCGATCGGATGTGCGGAGGCGATGAGTTTATCCAGTTCGGTGCGCACCCGCTCGGCGGTGATCCGCTCGATCTCACCCGCCATCGCGGTGATCGCGGCCCGCACCCGCGGCTGCAATTCGAAGCCGAGTTGCGCGACGAAGCGCGCCGCGCGCAGCATCCGCAGCGGATCGTCATGGAACGAATCCTCCGGCGCCGCCGGGGTATCCAGCATTCCGGCGAGCAGCGCGTCCATGCCGCCCAGCGGATCGACGAACTCCAGCGACCCCTCGGCCCCGATCTTCACCGCCATCGCGTTGACCGTGAAATCGCGGCGCACCAGATCGCCCGCGAGCGAATCACCGAAGGTCACCTCGGGATTGCGCGACACCCGGTCATAGGTATCGCTGCGAAAGGTGGTGATCTCCAATTGCTGATCGGCCTTCGACGCGCTCACCGTGCCGAAGGCCAGCCCACCGGTATCCCACAGATGATCGGCCCAGCCGCGCAGCAACTCCTGCACCTGCTCCGGCCTGGCATCGGTGGTGAAATCCAGATCGGTCCCCAGCCGCCCGAGCACGGCGTCGCGCACACTGCCCCCGACCAGGTACAGCTCATGACCGCGCGCGGCGAACAACTCGCCCAATGGCGTCAGCACATCGGATAGCCGTCCGAGCGTGACCGCGGCCGCGGCCAGCAATCGGGTACGTCGATCCAACGCTGCATCCTCGGACTTGGGCGAAACCACGAAGTAGCAGCTTACCGAGCCCGCCCAACCGATATTCCAGCGCAACCCGCGCAGCCGCCACAGATATATAAGGCCAAACGCATGCGGCAGGCTGGCTATCGTCTGCCGCCCGTGAAGACCCAGCACCGCCGGAACGGCACAACACCAGCTCGCGATGCTCAGCCACCACGAAGCGACTCTTACGAACGTGGAGTTCGCAGCCCGTTTCGCGCCGCGCCGTCGAAGCGCATGCGCCGCAGGCGCGAGTCTCGACGGCTCGGACGCGAGGCCCACCCGTCGCCCAACCACCACCCCACATCGAATCGCTACGCGATGCTGACATTCAGGGCCGCCAACACGCCGCGCCGGAGGCGTGGCAATTCAGCACAGTAGGATTGCGTGGTGTCTCCGGCCGATCGCGCGAACAGTCGACGCCGCCAGCCCCGGCGCCGCGGTTCGGCCGCCAACGCGGCGAAACCGCGCATGCGCACGGTACGGGAAACCTCGGCGGGTGGACTTGTCGTCGACGGGTTGGACGGGCCGAGCGAGAATCGCAGTGCGGCGCTGATCGGGCGGACCGATCGGCGTGGCAGACTGCTGTGGTCGCTGCCCAAGGGACACATCGAAGAGGGGGAGACGCCCGAGCAGACCGCGATCCGCGAGGTCGCCGAGGAGACCGGAATCAACGGAATCGTGGTCGCCGAACTCGGCAGCATCGATTACTGGTTCGTCACCGAGGGTCGCCGGGTACACAAGACCGTGCATCATTATCTGCTGCGCTCCATCGGTGGTGAACTCTCCGACGCCGATGTCGAGGTCACACAGGTCGCATGGGTTCCATTGAGCGAACTGGATTCTCGGCTGGCCTACGCCGACGAGCGGCGCCTCGCCGAAGTGGCGAACCGGATGATCGACCGGATGGAGACCGGCAAGCGATGACCCAGACTTTTCGGCATCGCGCAGCGATTCCGTTGGGGGTGGTGGCCGGGCGACGGGTGGGCCTGTTCCGGATCATCGTGGCGGTCCTGACCATTCTCGGCTCGGCGACGGCGCTACCGGTGCTGATCGCCCAGCACGCCACCGCTCAGCCGACGACGCCGAATAGTTCGTCGTCGCCGAAATTCCTGAAGCTGACCCTGGATTCGGTGAATCCGTCCGCGGTGACCACGACCAGCGACCCCACCCTCACGGTCGCGGGCACCGTGACCAATATCGGCGATCGGGTGGTCGAGGACATCAGCGTCCGCATCCAACGCGCCGCCGCGGTCGCGACACCGAGCGCGCTGCGCTCGACACTGCGGCTCGACCAGGTCAACTACGACGTGACCGGCCCGTTCGAGGACATCGCCGAACGTTTGAGTCCCGGGCAGCGCAAACAGTTCACGATCAGCATCGCGCTGCGGTCCGCCAGCTCCGCCGCCCTCGACATCACCAAGCCCGGCGTCTATCCGCTGCTGCTGAACGTCAACGGGGAACCGGCCTACGGCACACAGGCACGCCTCGACGACGCCCGGTTCCTGCTCCCGGTACTCGGCGTCCCGCCTGCGGCCGACGCCTCCGGTGCCGCGGCCCAGCCGGCGCCCGATGCGCCGGTCGCGACGACGCTGCTGTGGCCGCTTGCCGACCGTCCGCGACTGGTGGCGGGCGTCCCCGGCTCGGTCAATGGGAAGGCCGAGCTCACCGATGACGAATTGGCCGCATCCCTTGGCAAGGGCGGGCGCCTCGACCAGTTGCTCGGCGCATTGGAATCGGTACTCGGCACCAATCCGGCCACCCGCGATCGGACGCTGACCTCGGCGGTCTGCGTCGCGGTCGATCCCGATCTGCTGATCACCGCACAGGCCATGACCAAGGGCTATCGCGTGCTGGCCAGCCCGTCCGATCCGGACGGCGCGACCAGGGCGGGCTCCGGTGCCGATCAGGCCCAGACCTGGCTGGACCGGCTGCGCGCGGTCGCGGCCTCGGTCTGCACGGTCGCACTGCCGTTCGCGCAGGTCGATGTGACGGCACTGGCCGCAGTCAACGATCCCGACCTGTCCGCCCGCGCGCTGGACGCACCCGCCGATATCGTCGACTCGATCCTGGCCACCAAATCGGTGCGCGGGGTGAGCGTGCCCGATTCCGGCTCGATCGATGCCAGCGCGGGAATGTTGTTGCGCAGCCACGGTTTCGGAACCGCGGTACTGGCCGACACCGCCGCCGCCCCGCTCGGCACCGCCGGTACCACCGCGGCGTCGCAACAGCCGGCGACCAACGGACGTATCAACGGCAATCAGAGCACCGCCAACCAGACCTACACCACGAGTCCGCCGCTGCCGGAGACGAGCACGCCCGATGTGGTGCGCCTCGCCGAAATCGCCCCGGTGCCGGTCCCGCCGAACGGTACGGCGGAGGCGCCACCGGAGCCGCAGCCGAGCGCGACGCCCAGCACATCCGCTACCAGCACATCCGCGCCCGGCGCAACCACTTCGAGCACGCCGCCCGCCGGTGCCGCGGCCCTACCGGCAACCCCGCCCGCCGATCCGGCCTTGCACGCGGCGACCTTCGACATCTGGTCCGCGACCGCCCTCGCCGCGGTCGGCTCCAACCCGCCGACACCGTCGTTCACCCCGTCCCGGGTGCGCTACGACGTCACCAACGACTCCCGGATGGCCCGGCTGCAGGACGCATTGGGCGCCATCACCTGGACCGCGCTGAACCCGGAGCCGAACCGCCCGCGTTCGCTATTGCTGGTGCCACCGCAGCAGTGGGGCGCGAACCGGGAAGAGGCCGCTGCCATCCTCAAACAGGTCGAGCTGCTGCTGCGCAACAATCTCGCCACCCCGCGCACGCTCGCCGAGTTGGTCGCCGAGCCGCCCGACGCGCAGCCGCACGAACCCGACTATCTGCCGCAGGCCGCCCACGACGCCGTCCCGGATCGCTTGGTACCCGCGGTCCGCGACCAGGGTCGCCGGATCACCGAACTCATGCGCGCACTCGTCGAGGTGCCCGAGAACGAGCCGACACCGCGCCAATTCCTGACCCCGCTGCGCGACGACCTGCTGCGCGTACTGACGCTCTCGGACCGCCGCACCGGCGATTCGGCGCAGCCGGACACCTATGCCCAGCGCCGCCTCGACCAGACGACGCGCACGATGGACCGGCTCTATGGTTCGGTCACGGTGTTGCCGCCCGGCGGGGTGTATACGCTGGCCTCCGAACAGAGCCCATTGCTATTGGTCGCACGCAACGAGCTGCCGGTCGCGATCCGGATCAGGTTCCGGATCGAGGCGCCGACGGAGACGAAGATCACCGATCCCGGCGAGGAGACACTGCCGCCCACCGGGAGCCGGTCGTTCCAGATTCCGACCGAGGTCAGTGATAGCCGTAACCTGGTCATTCCGATCTCCCTTACCACGCCCGACGGTGTCGCTCTCGGCAATCCCACCTCGGTCTCGGTGCGTTCGAACGCCTACGGTCAGACCTTGGCGATAATTACGGCGTGTGCCGGAATACTGCTGTTCCTGTTGGCTGGGCGCCGGTTGTGGCGCCGGTTCCGCGGACAGCCGGATCCGGCCGACGAAGGATTCGATCCCGGCACCCGGCGCCGGGTGAACAGGTATCGGCGAGCGCGCCAGCGCGTACTACGACAGCAGGAGCAGCAGGAGGCGAGATGAGGACGACGACACCTCGCTTGTGCTCGGCTGTCGTCGCTGAGTCTGTTCGACCGACCCGCAAGCAGTCGGCCGCCCCTGATCGGTACCGACACCGCACCTGTCATGGCATCGTGGAGGACAATCGCGTAACACCCTGGACGCCATCGGCCGGGTGGCGGGGGGACAGCATGGCGCAGGAGGCACGATGAGCGACGATGATCTATCCGCTCATCGGCAACGACCTGTTGATCGGCCCGACGGACCCCAGGCCCGCCGGGCGCCCGCGGCACCCTGGGAGCGGCGCCTGGCGCAGTCACCGGAAGAACCGGAGGACGCGGATATGACTCCCGATGACCACTACGGCGATGCACCGCGCGTCCCCCAGGTGAGCCGCCCCGGCCAGCCGCCGCGGCCGGTACCACCGGCCCGCCCGGGACCGCGCGTCGTCCAGCCGCCCACCGGACCGATGGCGCCGCCGTCGGGTGCACTGCCTCGTCAACCCGCGCCGCCGCCTACCGGACCGATGGCGCCACCGTCGGGCGCATTGCCCCGCCAACCGGCGCCGCCGCAGCGGCCGGGGCCCCGGCCCCAGCAGCACCCGGACGGCCAGCAATACCCCGACCCCCGGCCACATCCGGGCCAGCAATCGCATCCGGGCCAGCGCCAATACCCGGCCGGACCACCACCCGGCCCGGCTCGCCCGCGCCCGATGCCGCCCGGCCAGCCGGCCCCCGGACCGCAGGGGCAGCCGCCGCGGGTGCCACCCCAGCGTTTCGCGCCGCCGCCGAACTATCAGGCGCCGCGGCCGAGCTATCAGACACCGCCGCCGCAGCCCGCCGTGACGCGGCAGCCACCGATCGAACGACCGCATGTCGATCGGCAGCCACCGGTGGAACAACAGCGCCCGCCCCGGGAGCCGGGCAGCCGTCCACGCACCCAGGAATGGCCCGCCGAACCCGCCGCGCAGCAGGTCGCCACCGAAACCAAGCAGAGCGCTAGTTCGCGACTGCTGCGCGACTCCGGTTCGATCGCGATCGCGACCCTGATCAGCCGGGTCACCGGATTCGGCAAACAGCTGCTGTTGCTGACCGCGCTCGGCCCGGCCATCGCCAGTGCCTACACCTCGGCCAACCTGATCCCGAATATGATCACCGAGCTCGTGCTCGGTGCGGTGCTCACCGCGATGGTGGTGCCGACGCTGGTACGCGCCGAACAAGAGGACGACGATGGCGGCGCCGCCTTCGTCCGCAGGCTGGTGACCGCCGCCTTCGCGGTACTCGCCGCCGCCACGCTGTTCGCCGCCGCGGCAACGCCGGTGCTGGCGACCCGGGTATTCGTCTCCTCCGACGGCAAGGTCAATACCGAGCTGACGACGGCGCTGACCTATCTGCTGGTACCCGCCATCCTCTTCTACGGCATGTCGGCGCTGTTCACGGCGATCCTGAATACCCGGCAGAACTTCAAACCGGGCGCCTGGGCACCCGTGCTCAATAACGTCGTCGTGCTGGTCGTACTGGCCCTCTATGCCCTGACACCGGGTGAGATAACCCTGGATCCGGTCCGGATGAGTGATCCGAAACTGCTGGTCCTCGGTGGCGGCATCACCCTCGGCGTCGCCACCCAGGCGCTGAGCCTGCTGCCCGCGATCCGGCGCAACAATATCGATCTGCGCCCGCTGTGGGGCATCGACGCGCGACTCAGGCAGTTCGGCAAGATGGGCTCGGCCATCATCGTGTACGTGGTGATCAGCCAGGTGGGTCTGATCGTCTCGAACCACATCGCCTCGGCGGCCGATGCGGCCGGACCGGCGATCTACACCAACGCCTGGCTGCTGCTCCAATTGCCATACGGCGTACTCGGTGTCACGCTGCTGACCGCGATCATGCCGCGGCTGAGCCGCAATGCGGCCGCCGACGACACCCCGGCCGTGGTGGACGATCTCTCCGTCGCGACCCGGTTGACGATGATCGCCCTGGTCCCGGTCGTCACCTTCCTGACGCTGGCCGGACCACAGGTCGGCGAGGCGCTGTTCGGCTACGCCCGCTTCTCCGGTGACGCCGAACGCCTCGGTGAGGCGGTGAGCTGGTCGGCCTTCGCACTGATCCCGTACTCACTGGTGCTGATCCACCTGCGCGTCTTCTACGCCAGGGAGCAGGCCTGGACCCCGACCTGGATCATCCTCGGCATCACCACGATCAAGATCCTGTTCTCGGCGCTGGCACCGTTCCTGGCGAGCAGCAGCGATCAGGTCGTGATCATCCTCGGTGTCGCGACCGGCCTCGGCTTCCTCGCCGGTGCCATCATCGGCGGCTATCTGCTGCATCGGAGTCTCGGCGATCTGCGCATGGTCAATGTCGGACGCACGGTGACCCGCGTCCTGCTCGCCTCGATCGCGGGCGGCGCGGTCATGCTCATCGTGGACAAGGTGCTCGGGCTGGACCGGCTCTCCGGCGGACCGGGTTCGCTGATCCGGGTGACGATATCGGCGATCGTCATGTTCGCGGTCGCGTTCGGGCTCATGCGACTCGCTGGTATTCCAGAGATCGTCGCGATCACCGTGGCCATCTCGCGGCGCCTCGGCTTCACCCCGCCCGCACCGGATCTCGACCTCGATGGTCCGGTCGAGGACGAATACGCGACGCAGGTGTTCCGGCGGCCCGAGCCGTATGTGGCATACCCGGGCTTCGACCCGTACATGGATGCCCAGACCATGGTGCTGCCCGTGATCAGAGCTCACACCGTTGACAGCACCGGTATGGGTGAGTTCCCGTACCCTGTTCGGCAGAGAAGCACAAGTGACGAGTTCGCCGGAACTTCGACATCTCAGGGCGAAGGAGGAACGAGGGTGAGCGACGACGCGGCGCTGGGCGGCGTCCCAGCCGCCGAATCCGCTGCGACCAAGGCAGGCGGGCTCTCCACAGATGTTCCGTCCACCGGGGAGGCCTCCGATCCCGCATACGCGAACCAGGCGGCCGAGGGTCCGCCGGGGCACGATTCGGGGTCCGGATCCGGTGAGCAACCGCGGGAGGCGCCGCAGCGCGATCCGATGTACGACACCGGGATGATCCCGATCCCGCCGCAGCTGCCGCCGATGGGCGGCGGCGATCCGGCCGGTCGACGTACACCGCGCGGCCCCAAGCTGATGCCGGGCGCATCGGTCGCGGGCGGCCGCTACCGGCTGCTGGCCAGTCACGGCGGTTCCCGTGGGCTCAAATTCTGGCAGGCGCTCGATATCAAGCTCGACCGCGAGGTCGCGCTCACCTTCGTCGACGCCGATCAGAAGGCCACCGACAACTCCGGCCACGACGGTCCGCAGGCCATCCTGTCGCGCACGCTGCGCCTCGGCCGGATCAACTCGCCGGGCCTGGCCCGCGTACTGGATGTGGTGCGCGGCAGCTCCGGCGGCATCGTGGTGGCCGAGTGGACGCCGGGCCGGTCGCTGCGCGAAATGGCCGAGACGGTGCCGTCGCCGATCGGTGCCGCCAGAGCCATCCGGGCACTGGCCTCGGCCGCCGAGCTGGCGCACCGCGGCGGTGGTTCGCTGTCCATCGACCATCCGGATCGGGTCCGGATCAGCGCGACCGGTGATGCGGTGCTCGCATTCCCCGGCACCCTGTCCGATTCCGACGCGCAGTCCGATGTGCGCGGCCTCGGCGCCATGCTCTACGCGCTGATGACTGCGCGCTGGCCGATCCGCGCTGGCGGCATGACCGGTACCGCCGCGACGGTCGGCGGCTTGCGGCTGGCCGATTTCGGCTCGGACGGAACTCCCGTCGAGCCGCGGCAGATCCGCCCCGAGGTGCCGTTCGAGATTTCGGCGGTCGCGGTGCGCTCGCTGGAATCGAATAAGGGTGTGCGCACCGCGGCGACCGTGCAGCACGTGCTCGAGCAGGCGTCGGTGGTCGATCAGAAGACCGACTTCATCCCGGTGCTGCGCCTCGGTCAGCGTCCGCAGAGCGGCGTCGAGGAATCGCTCGCCGATCCGGAATTGCTTGCGGCGGAACGGGAACGCTCGCAGCGGATGATGTGGATCATGGTCGGGCTCGGCATCCTGGCCGCGCTGGTCGTCGGCATCATCATCTGGTGGATGGTGAGTGTCTTCGCACCGGGTGCCTCGGACGCGCCGCTGAACGAGCAGCGCAATATCGGTCTCACCACGAACAGCTCACCCGGACCCGCACCGACGACCGGCGGCACCGCGGGTACGCCCACGGGCGGGGTGCCGGTTCCGGTGACCGGTGTGACGGTCTTCTCCCCGGAGGGCACGCCGGACAATGTCGGCGGTACGGGGGCGGTGCTCGATCATGATTCGGGCACCGTCTGGCGCACCGATCAGTACTTCCAGCAGTTCCCGGCGCTCAAGAAGGGCGTCGGGCTGCTGGCCACACTGCCGAGTCCGGCCAAGCTGACCAATGTCTCGATCGATTCGCCGAGTGTGGGCACCTCGGTCGAGATCCGCACCTCGCCGACGGCATCGCCGACGCTGGACCAGACCCAGTTGATCGGCTCGGCACGACTAGAGAACGGCATCACCGAGATCCCGGTCCACGCCGATCAGGCGGCCCGCTATGTGCTCGTGTGGATCACCGGACTTGGCAACTCCGGTGGCCAGTTCCAGACCTCGATCGCCGAAATCCGCTTCGACGCCGCAGCTTGACCGCTCTCCGCATATTCAGACTGGACAGTAAGACCCGCTAGGCCCGCGTTCAGGTCCTCCGTCGAGTGCCGTTGTGCTTTGGGCGTACCTGACGAGTTACCTACGTTCTCGCGAAACCAGTTGTCGCGCTCCCGCATTCGCCCGCCGGTGTAGATCCCCCGGGCATATCGCACCGACTCGGCGTGCACCCCCACCCCGACTGCTCTGGTTGCTGCCATTTCGTTACTGAGGATATGATCATCCCGCGCTCTCAGCAGGGGAGCTTCCCGGGTTCTGGTTGTTCGATCCTGGATGCTGCGAAATCTCGATGATGGTCGATCGCGTCCGTCGTCGCAGCGAGAGCTGTCCAAGGGGTTGGTTTTGCCGTCCGAACTGATCGACGATTCCCACGGGGGGAAGGCGCGGCCTGTGGTGTTTCGTGAACGTTCGTTCGTCCCGCAAGAGCTCACCGACGCCGAACTGCTGCAAGCCCATGTGCGTGGCCAGCGGCATGCCTTCGCCGAACTCCTGCGCCGCCATAACGACCACCTCTGGCAGACCGCGCTGCGCACCTCCTACACGCGCGAGGACGCCGCCGATTCGCTGCAGGACGCCCTGCTGTCCGCGCACCGCACCGCCGCCTCCTTTCGCGCCGAGGCCGAGGTGCGCAGTTGGCTGCACGCCATCGTGGTGAACGCCTGCCTGGACCGGATCCGGCGCAACAAGACCCGCCGAGCGGTATCGCTGTCGGCGGAGACCATGCCGGAACCGAAGGACACCAGGGACGATATCGCCGAGCTGGAGATGTCGCTGGTCATCGACCGCGCCCTGTTCACGCTGCCCGAGGATCAGCGAGCCGCGCTCGTCGCGGTCGAACTGGAGGGGCGTAGTGTCGCCGAGACGGCGGCGCTGCTTGGCGTCCCCGAGGGCACGATCAAGAGCCGATGCGCGCGCGGTCGGCAGCGGCTGCAAGAACGTTTGGAATTTCTGCGTGATCCGGGGAACCGGAAGTAGCTGAGCTGCGTCATTAATACTGACGGACAACCAGACGATGTACATGCTGTGCCCGCGCCGTGCGGGCTCCCGCGATGTCGACTCGAGGACCATGGAGGTGCGATGGCGACGCGATCCGTTCCGCAGCCTCCGTTCTCGCCGGAACTGCTCGCCGACCTACACGCAGACAATGTCGCGCCGGAACTCAGCGAACCGCTCTGGGCCGCGGTCCGCAGCGATCCGGAGGCCTTGCGCTTCCTGAGTTCGCTCGACGACGTCAGCGCCGAATTGCGCAACCTCGGCCGCGATGAGCGCATCGTCCACCCGATGCCCGCCGATATCGCGGCCCGGCTGGAAGAGTTCGTAGACGGCCTCGACCCGGCTGAGGAGCCCACCGAGCGGGTCGCGACCATCCACCAACTGCCCGCGGCCGCCACATGGCCCGAAACGTTAGCCACCGGGTGGCCCGAATCCACCAACAACGCAACGGTTTCCGAGGCACCCCCGATACCCGTGGAAACCTCCACCGCACCGATCCCGCTCGCGGACCGTCGCCCGCGCCGACTCCGCTGGCTCGCCGCCGCGGCCGTCATCGCGGCCGCGGCCTGCGCGGCCGTGGTGGTGGTGACCATGCGCGGGCCCGAGGTCACGCCGACCGCACAGCCGACCACCGGCAATGTCGAACTCGGTGACCAATTCGACGCCACCGTCGCGCTCAGCGCACTCGGCCGCAACGATGTCACCGGCGCGCTCGGCACCCCGGCGGCGCTGAATCGCTGCGTACACGCCAATGGCCTCGACCGCACCGTACTCGGCTCGACCAATACCACCTTCCAGGGCAAGGACGCCGTCCTGATCCTGCTGACCGGCCCACGCCCGCACAAGATCACCGCACTGGTCGTCGGAATCGGTTGCGGCACCGACGATCCCCAGCAGTTGGCACGCACCGATATCGGTTAGCGAGTGCGCTCCGCTGCCTCCCCGAACCTTCGGCGGCATAGTAAATGCCACGACAATTGCGTTGTCGACCGGCGGTCGAAGGATGGGTTCAGCGCTGGGCGTGCCCCGGGAGTTCCCCTACACATCCGAAACCAATCGTCACGTGTCATAGCCCACTGTCCGGCCGCCGGAAGCGGGCGCAACCGCGGGAACAACACCGTTTACCCTGTTGTTGACCGACACGTCTAATGCAGTCTCCCTCGGAAGGGTCACATGAGCACCGCAGTTCGCGACTTGATCATTGTCGGCTCCGGGCCCGCCGGTTACACGGCCGCCGTCTACGCCGCCCGTGCCGAACTCCAGCCCCTGCTTTTCGAGGGCACCCAGTTCGGTGGCGCGCTGATGACAACCACCGAGGTCGAGAACTTCCCCGGCTTCCGCGAGGGCATCATGGGCCCGGACCTGATGGAGGAGATGCGCGAGCAGGCCAAGCGGTTCGGCGCCGATATCCGCACCGAGGATGTGGACGCCATCGACCTGAGCGGCCCGATCAAGACGGTCACCGTCGGCGATGAGACCTACCAGGCCTACGCCGTGATCCTCGCCATGGGCTCGGCCGCCCGCTATCTGAACGTCCCCGGTGAGCAGAAGCTGCTCGGCCGCGGCGTCAGCGCCTGTGCCACCTGTGACGGCTTCTTCTTCAAGGGCCAGGACATCGTGGTGGTCGGCGGCGGCGACTCCGCGATGGAGGAGGCGACCTTCCTCACCAAGTTCGCCAGCAGCGTGACCATCGTGCACCGCCGGGAGGAATTCCGTGCCTCGCGCATCATGCTGGAGCGCGCCAAGGCCAACGAGAAGATCAAGTTCGTACTCAATGCCGAGGTTGCCGAGGTCAACGGCGATACCAGCGTGACGAGCCTGACACTGCGCGACACCCGCACCGGCGAAACCTCCGAACTCGCCGCGACCGGCCTGTTCGTGGCCATCGGTCACGACCCGCGCAGCGAGCTGGTACAGGGCCAGGTGGAGCTGGACGACGAGGGCTACGTGCAGGTGGAGCACCCGTCGACGGCCACAAAGGTGCCCGGCGTCTTCGCCGCGGGCGATCTGGTCGACCACACCTACCGCCAGGCCATCACCGCCGCGGGCACCGGCTGCCGCGCCGCGATCGACGCCGAGCGCTGGCTGGCCGAACAGGGTGATATCACCGCGAACACCCTGGATCACGCCGGCAACCCAGTTGCCGTGCCCGCCAACTGATCTCATCACTTCTGCACTACAAGGAGATATCCATGTCCGAGAACACGGTCACCGTGACCGACGCGTCCTTCGCCGATGACGTGCTGCTCAGCGAGAAGCCTGTCCTCGTCGACTTCTGGGCGGACTGGTGCGGTCCGTGCAAGATGGTCGCCCCGGTACTGGAGGAGATCGCGGGCGCGCACGCGGACAAGCTCACCGTGGCCAAGCTGGACGTGGACGCCAATCCGGATACCGCCCGCGATTACAAGATCCTTTCGCTGCCCACTATGATGCTGTTTTCCGGTGGTAAGCCGGTCAAGCAAATCGTCGGAGCAAAGGGCAAAGCCGCCCTCTTGCGTGAACTCGACGGCATTATCTGACGTTTCATAACCCGCGGCATGAGCGACGGGCCCGGAGGCGGTAGCCTGCGTAACCACAAGGGCCCCGCGATTGCCGCAGATTGAACACGGACACGTCCAAACAACGCCGTCATTCGACGACGCGCCGTAGGATGCCTGGACGCCGGGAATTGCTGAATTCCGGTCCGGGTCTGAGACAATCGACCGACCTCCGGTCGTGCGAAGGTGTGTAGCCATCGCATGAGTGGGTACCCGGGTTGACGGAAGGAAAGGGCTCTCACGCATGCACCGACTTCGTCACGGCGATACCGGTCCAGCCGTCGCCGAGGTTCGGAGCACCCTGGCAAGTCTCGGGTTCCTGCATACGCACTCCGCCGCAACCGTTCACACTGATGCGCGAGAGTACTGGAAGGACATCGACGCCTCGTTCGATCGCCAGCTCGACTCGGCGGTTCGCGCCTTCCAACAGCACCGCGGACTGTTGGTCGACGGCGTCGTCGGACCGGCCACGTACCGGGCGCTCAAGGAAGCCTCCTACCGACTGGGTGCCCGCACGCTGATCTACCAACTCTCCGCGCCACTCTACGGCGACGATGTGGCAACCCTGCAGCGCAGGCTGCAGGACCTCGGCTTCTACGTGCACCGGGTCGACGGCTACTTCGGTCCGCACACCCATGACGCCCTCACCGCATTCCAGCGGGAGATCGGCCTGGCCGCGGACGGTATCTGCGGCCCGGACACGCTACGTTCGCTCGAACTGCTCGGCGCGCGCGTCACCGGCGGCAATCCACACCGGATCGCCGAGGAGGAGGTTGTGCACCGGGCCGGTCCGCAACTGACCGGTAAGCGGATCGTCATCGATCCCGGTCTGGGCGGCCCGGATAAGGGTTTCGCGGTGCCGACCGAGTACGGCGACGTCTACGAGTCGGAGATCCTCTGGGATCTGGCCAGCAGGCTGGAGGGCCGGATGGCCGCCACCGGCATGGAGACCTTCCTGTCGCGGCCGTGGGGCGCCAATCCGACCGACGCCGAGCGCGCCGACACCTCCAATGCCTTCGACGCCGATCTGATGATCTCGCTGCGCTGCGCGACCAATCCGAGCCCGTCTGCCAATGGTGTCGCGAGCTTCCACTTCGGTAACTCGCACGGCTCGGTGTCGATGATCGGCCAGGTGCTCGCCGGATTCATCCAGCGTGAGGTTGTCGCGCGAACCTCATTGCAGGACTGCCGAACTCACTCACGCACCTGGGATCTGCTGCGGCTGACCAAGATGCCGACCGTGCAGGTCGATATCGGCTATCTGACAAATGAATACGACGCCTCGGTGCTCACCAATCCCCGAATGCGCGATGTGATCGCCGAAGCCATCCTCATCTCGGTGAAGCGGCTCTATCTGCTCGGGCAGGACGATCAGCCAACGGGCACATACACTTTCGCCGAACTACTGGCCGAGGAGCTCGCCGCGGCCGACCGCATGTAGTGAATTAGATTCTGATCCAATCCATTACGATCTACTGATCAATAGCTCACATACGAGTGCGCCCCTGCCGACCATCCGTCAGCAGGGGCGCACTGTTGAATCCGGGAAGCCTCAGGTCGCTCCGACGCGGAAAGGAACCGTCAGCGAGGCGGCGGCGAGCAGCTGGTCCAGCGCCCGCTCCACATCTTCCTTCCAGCCGTGATCGGAGTTGAGCTCCAAGCGCAGTCGCGGGAACCGATGGTGCGGTGCCACCACCTCGAAGCCGACGTCCTCCAGGAAGTCGGCCTCGATCATGCAGGTCTCCGGCGAACATTCGGTCGCCGAACCGGCCGAGGCCGCATCCCGGACCGGGGCACCGATCCGTTCCATCAATCGCATCGACCCGAGCGAACGATCCGACATCGCCGTCGTCGGTGGATCCTTGCGAATCCCGAAGGCCTCCAGCGCACGCACACCACGGCGCACCAGATCGGCCACCACGGCCGTTATGAGCCGATTGGCTATGTCGGCATCCTGGTAGGGGAATTCGGCCCGCAGCGTGGTCAGCAGGACCGCATCCGGGCTTACCGGAGAGGTGGGGAAGAGGGCGGCGCGCGGTACGGCGCTCGGTGGCGAATACAGCGCACACCCCGCGACATTGCCGTCGACGTTCGCGACCTGACCGCACGAACCCCATTCCAGCATGACGGTGGAGAGCCAGGCCTCCTTCTCGAAGACCGGATCACTGAATTCACGGGACGTCGCCGCGAGGGCTGGATCAATCTCCCAGAACACGCAACGACGCGCATGCGCGGGCAGCCTGTCGAGTCCGCCGAGGGTTAGTGCTGTGACGCTGGTCGACACCGCTCTGCTCAGCCTCCAGCTGTCCGATTCATCCACACTCACGCTGTTTTCACTCGCCAGCAAGAATAAGCGATCAATGCGAACCCGCCTCACTCCACGTCGCTGTGCTGTTGGTAAGGAGCCTGTCCGGAGGCCGTTTTCCCGCGCCGTCACAGTGACGTTTCGACGTCGATCTCGTGCCTACCGAAAACACAGGGCTATTTTTGCCACTTCTGTCACGTACCGAGCTACGGCTGCTGCATCATGCCGACGATGCGCTCGAGGTCTTCGACCGAACCGAATTCGACGACGATCTTGCCCTTCCGCTTGCCGAGGCTCACGGTGACGCGAGTGTCGAACGACTCCGACAACCGCTCGGCCACATCCTGCAGCCCCGGCATATGAATCGGCTTACGCCGGGCCGCCGGGGGAGCGGCCTTATCCGGATCCCGGTTCGCCAGGGTGACGGCTTCCTCGGTGGCCCGGACCGATAATCCCTCGGCGACGATGCGGGCGGCGAGCACCTCTTGGGCGTCGGCGCCTGCCTCGAGGCCGAGCAGTGCGCGGGCGTGTCCGGCGGAGAGAACACCGGCCGCCACCCGGCGCTGCACCGGGATCGGCAGTTTCAACAGACGAATCATATTCGTCACGACCGGTCGAGATCGACCGATTCGCGTGGCCAATTCCTCATGGGTGACATCGAATTCCTCGAGCAGCTGCTGATAGGCGGCCGCCTCTTCGAGTGGATTCAGTTGCACCCGATGGATGTTCTCCAAGAGGGCATCACGCAGCATCGCATCGTCGGCGGTCTCGCGGACAATGGCCGGAATGGCCGCGAGCCCGGCCTCCTGGCAGGCGCGCCAACGCCGCTCGCCCATGACGATCTGATACTTGTCCACCTCCGGCTCCAGCCGACGCACCACGATGGGCTGCATCAGACCGAATTCCTTGATGGAGTGCACCAGTTCGGCGAGCGCATCCTCCTCGAAGTGTTGGCGCGGCTGCTTCGGGTTCGGTTCGATCTGCTCCGGTGGAATCTCGCGATACGTCGCGCCGCCATCCGACAGCTGCTCATCGCTGGGGTCGGGAACACGGTGCAGGAATGCCGATGCCGGTTGCGGC
The DNA here is from genome assembly GCF_040614395.1 of Nocardia sp. NPDC005998. Classification (NCBI taxonomy): domain Bacteria; kingdom Bacillati; phylum Actinomycetota; class Actinomycetes; order Mycobacteriales; family Nocardiaceae; genus Nocardia; species Nocardia sp. NPDC005998. The sequence continues at coordinate 192,064 of NZ_JBEXUI010000002.1, forward strand.
CCGATCGGGTCGATTCCGATGACGACATTGGCCGCGGCACTGCCGAGCCCGGGTGTGGCACCGAGACCTGGTGTGGCCGCGGGCCCCGTCGGAATCAATGCGGCAAGCCCGCGGCCCAAGCCGCCCTTCTTCGCCTGAGTCATCGGTTACCGACCCTTTCGTTGTTCGCCACCACACTCGACCCGATCAATCATGTGATCCCGTTGGATCACTGCGCCCGCTCTGCCGCACCGGGCCGAACCACCGACCGCGCGGCCATCTCACGACCGGCGTCCAGATAGCTCATCGCGCCCCGGGAGCCTGGATCATAATCGAGCACCGTCATGCCGTAGCCCGGCGCCTCGGACACCTTCACACTGCGCGGGATCACCGACTTCAGCACCACATCACCGAAGTGCCCGCGCACCTCCTCGGCGACCTGATCGGCCAACTTGGTCCGGCCGTCGTACATCGTGAGAATCACTGTGGAGACATGGAGTTCGGGATTCAGATGCGCCTGCACCAGACCGATATTGCGGAGCAACTGCCCGACACCCTCCAGCGCGTAGTACTCGCACTGGATCGGGATCAGCACCTCCTTCGCCGCCACCATCGCGTTGACGGTGAGCAGACCCAATGACGGCGGGCAGTCGATCATCACGTAGTCGATGTCGTACCCGGCGATATTGGCCTCCTGAATGGCGGCCTTGAGCCGCCCCTCCCTGGCCACCATGGAGACCAATTCGATCTCCGCACCGGCCAAGTCGATAGTGGCCGGAATGCACAGCAGGCGCTCGCTGTGCGGACTCTGCTGGATCGCATCCCGCACCGACACCTCGCCGATGAGGAGTTCATAACTCGACGGAACGCCCGAGTGGTGCTCGATACCGAGCGCGGTGCTGGCATTGCCCTGGGGGTCCAGATCGATCACGAGAACCGTCATCCCGGTATGCGCCAGCGCGGCCGCAAGATTGACCGCTGTCGTCGTCTTACCGACGCCGCCCTTCTGGTTCGCGATGGTGATGATCCGTTGCTCGTGCGGTTTCGGCACTGTCACCTTTCCTGGATGCAGTATTTGGCTGGCACGTTGGGCTTCGGCTGCTATCGGGGTCTCACTGGGGGAGATGTGCCCGAACGGTGTGCTTCCGAATGCCTCCGCATCGAAGGTGCTGGAGTCCAGCATCCCCGGCACGCGCGACGTAGTTTCCCGTGAAACATTCGCCGGACCGCTCGACATAGACAGCTCCTAACGCGAGAACCTCAGATCACGTGCACCCGACCGAATTTGGCGCCGTGTCATCAATAGCTGTGTCGGATCGAACATGATGCTCAATCGGGACCGCGGCGCCCGATCGACCGAGCGGAGCTCTCGCCGCTGTGACACCCACATCCCTCCGTGGCACCAACGCTCACGCCCGACGCTCACTAGCTTGCCAGCACTTCGCGCGATTAGAAAGCTGAATCGCGGCATCGCACAAAGGACACGCAAATCTGTGTTGAATCTCGCTGTCGCACACAAGGTTGGCGCGCCCGAATCGCTGTTTCACATGAAACATGAAGTCCCGGATCGACGCCCGGATCCTGTTTCACATGAAACATGGGCATTTCTCCGCGCCATGCCGGTCCTCCCCCAAGCGTCGGAGGCGTCGGGGCGCAGGGCGCTCTCACGCCCGATCAGGCTGGCGCAATCCGGGTCATCGATTTCCCTACACAATGACACCAGGTTCGAAACGTCACGTGAAGCTTGGCGTTTGGCGTCATCTCGATCCGAACCACCCGACCGCCTTGTTTCACATGAAACACTGCGGCCGACTCGAATCGGATGGCGCTACTTCGACTTCCGCGCCGACTTGCCCGCACGCCGCGAGGGACGTCCGCCTCGGGGCAGCCGCTCGGCGCTGATCACCAGAGTGGGAGTGGAGACGAGTCCGGCTCCGCATTCGAGAACCTTCGCATTCCCCGCGCCCGCCTTCGCCAAGGCCTCCCCATCACGCTCGAGTTCCTCGGCCGCGCTGACTCCCTTCAGTGCGAGCATCCGTCCATGGTCGCGCAGGAGCGGCAGGGACCACAGTGCCAGCTTTGCCAGCGGGGCGACGGCACGGGAGGTCACCACATCCGCGCCGCCCGCTTCCTTCATCACGCCCGATTGTTCGGCCCGCCCGCGCACGACGGTGATATCGAGACCGGCCGATTCGATGAACTCACTCAGGAAGATGGTGCGGCGCAGCAGCGGCTCGACCAAGGTGATCCGGAGATCCGGACGAGCGATCGCCAAGGGGATACCGGGCAGCCCGGCACCGCTGCCGATATCGACCACCGTCGCACCTTCGGCCATCAACTCACCAACCACCGCGCAGTTGAGGATGTGCCGATCCCAGAGCCGAGGCACCTCGCGCGGGCCGATTAGCCCGCGCTCAACTCCGGCCGAGGCGAGGGCCGCGCAGTACCGGCGCGCGAGATCCAGCCGGTCGCCGAATACCACCGCGGCCGCGGCCGGGGGCTCCAGTTCATCCGGCAACGCGGTGATTCCACCGAGATCTCGTTCCACGTGAAACATCCTTCCGAACTCGAGTCGTTCAGTGCGGCGGTGGGGCAGGGGAGGGGCGAGCATCCGAGACATGAAGAAGGCCCCCGGTCCGAAGACTAGAGGCCCTATCCAATCACAATCCGGGAGTCAGGAAGGCACCACGACAACGTGCCGGTTCGGCTCCACGCCTTCGCTCTCGCTGCTGACTCCATCGACCGCGGCGACGGCGTCGTGCACGATCTTGCGCTCGAAGGGAGTCATCGGCGCCAGCGGCTCCGGCTTACCCGATTCGAGGACCCGCTGCGCGGCGGCCGTGCCGAGCGCGCTCAGCTCCGAGCGACGCTTGGCCCGCCAGCCCGCCACATCCAGCATCAGCCGACTGCGCACCCCGGTGGCCTGCTGCACGGCCAGGCGAGTCAGCTCCTGCAGCGCGTCGAGCACTTCACCGTTGCGGCCGACCAGCTTCGACAGATCCCGGCCGCCATCGATGCTCACGATGGCGCGATCGCCCTCGACATCGAGATCGATATCGCCGTCGAAGTCGAGCACATCGAGCAACTGCTCGAGGTAGTCGCCCGCGATCTCACCCTCTTCGATAAGAGCTTCCTCGGCATCGTTCGCGGCGTCGGCGGATTCGGTTCCTGCATCGGCATCGCGACCGGCCGAGTCGCTCACCATCGTCGTCGCCACAGTGGCGTCCCCTCCGTCGGTTTCAACAGTCATTTGATTTCCTTCATCTGCTCATCGCGCGCGACCGGCGACGGGCCGATCGGAGAACGCGAACAGGGTTGCTCAGAGATCCCGTGGACGCGCGATGTGTCAGCGCCGTCGCTTCTGGTTGGGTCGCCCACGGTTGCCCGGTCGCTTCTGACCGCTAGCGCGCCGCTGTCCCGCCTTGGTGGGAGACTTCGCGGTGCCGTTCGTCGACGGCGCCCCTTCGACCGCATCAACGGCCGCATCGGAACCGGCATCGACGGATGTCGCGTCGGACGGAGACTGCTTCTTCTTGACATTGACCGGCTTTGCACCCGGCTTCGGCGCATTCTGTGCGCGCTGCTCCAGCTTTTGCTGCTTCTTGACTTCCTCTTCCTTCGCCATGCGGCCGAAGACGAGGTGCTGCTGTCCGTAGGTCCAGATGTTGTTGGAGACCCAGTAGAGCAGGATGGCGATCGGCAGGAACGGACCACCGACGAGCACACCGAGCGGGAAGACCCACAGCGCGAGCTTGTTCATCATGGCCGACTGCGGGTTGGCCGCCGCCTCCGGGCTCTGCCGTGCGACCGAGGCACGCGCATTGAAATGCGTCGCCAGACCGGCGATCACCATCAGCGGGATGGAGACGAGCGCGATGCTCAGCTTGGTCGGCACGCCGCCGTAATCGGCGAACGCCTGCAGCTGGCTCGGCGGACTGGTGATGTAGGCCGAGATCGGTGCGCCGAAGATGCGTGCGCTCAGGAACGACTGGACGTCGGCGGCGCTGAAGACGTAGTTCGGAGTATGCGCGTTGTCGTAGGCCGACATGCTGAGCTGGCCGATGCCGGTGCCGGTGCGGTTGAACGAGCGCAGCACATGGAACAGACCGAGGAAGACGGGCACCTGCGCCAGGATCGGCAGGCAGCCCATCAATGGGTTGAAGCCGTGGTCCTTCTGCAGCTTCTGCATCTCGGTCGCCATCTTCTGGCGATCGTTCTTGTACTTCTTCTGCAGCTCCTTGATCTGGGGCTGTAGCTCCTGCATCTGCTTGGTGGTGCGCACCTGCTTGACGAACGGCTTGTAGAGCACCAGGCGCAGCGTGAACACCAGGAACACCACGGCGAGTGCCCAGGTGAGTCCGTTGTCCGCGCCGAACGCGAACCCGAAGACCCGATGCCAGAACCAGAGGATCCAGGACACCGGGTAATAAATGAAGTCGAGCACGGCTCTATGCACTCCCGTCGTTCGTGTCGCCGATCACCGCGCGCGGTGATCCTTTACAAGCGTGTGGCGCCGACTCCGGGTCGGCGGCTGCCTCGTTCCGGCCGCGCTTCTTGCGCTCCGGAACGGGGTCCCACCCACCAGGGTGCCAGGGTGCACATTTCGCCAATCGCACGACCGTCAATCCGAGGCCGACGAACAGGCCGCGGGTGCGTAACGCGGTCACCGCGTATTCGCTACAGGTCGGGGTAAAACGGCACACCGGCAGGCGCATGGGGGAGACGTACGTTCGGTACAGCTCGATCAGGAAAATCACCGTGTTCGCGGGCAGCCGAGCAACGGTGGCGCGCGCACTCATCCCGCACCGGCCACGGTAGCCGATGGACGGGCGATATCGAGCTTGCGCAGCGCAGCACGCAGCTGGCGGAGCAATTCCGCTGAATCCGCGGTCGCCGCACCGGGCAGGGCACGGATCACGATATCGGCATCGGCGGGCAGCTCGGCGACCACCTTGACGCACATATGACGCAGGCGGCGGGCGACGCGGTGTCGAATCACCGCGTTGCCCACCGCCTTGCTGACGATCAATCCGAACCGCGGACCGCCCACGCGGACCAACGATCCGGCCACTGCCGCATCGCTCTGTCGTGCACTCGCGCCCATGACTCCGTCATACCCGCGCACGAGCGCGTGTACGACCAGATCTCGCCTCCCGATTCGCTGGCCGCGGCGCACCGTCCGGGAGAAGTCGGCACGATGATGCAACCGATACGGCTCAGGCAACACCCGAGCGTCCGAGAGCGAAGATCAGGCAGTGAGGGATTTGCGGCCCTTGCTGCGACGCGCGGAAACGATGGCGCGACCGGCGCGGGTGCGCATCCGGAGACGGAAGCCGTGGACACGCGCCCGACGACGGTTGTTCGGCTGGAACGTCCGCTTGCCCTTGGCCACGGTCAACACTCCTCGAGTAGGTGGGCACCGTTCGGCGCCCAAAGTTTGTTCGGTGATACGTCTGTGCGCGATGAATCGCGAGTTGGTCATCATCGATGCGCGTCGGTCCTGGCGCACGAGGTCGATACGACCTGACCCAGCGGCGTGAGCGACGGGCCCGGAGGAGGCAGCTTGCGTAACCACGGAGGGCACCGCGAGCGCCGCCAATCGAAACGGTCAGCACAGGACCGCCACCGCACCAAGGGGTGACTGTACGAGGGTACTGATCGGCAAAGTACGGGTCAAACTCGGCCCATCGGTTCCACTGTCCGCTCGCGAGCGTGAGCTGGAGTCACGCATCCTGGGTATAATCGTGAGTTCGTCCACACCCCTAGTCGTCGGCCGCTCCGCCCACTAGCGTGCGTAGCCAGAAGATTGCTGCAGAATCGCAGGTCCAGGCCATATAACGGCGGAGCGCAACCTCGTTTCACATTTCCCCAGGGTTCTCCACATCTGTGGATAATTGTGTGGAAAGACCCCTGGAGTGGCATATTCGTAGGGCCGACGGTGCCACGCCGCCGCCCGGATGGGGGACCCGGGCAGCGTCCGAACCGGTTACGGACGTACGCGGAATCACAACATCGACCTATCCACGGTTGATACTCCGCATGCCCCGACCGTCTGCTCCTATCGCCTACTTCTCCGGGGAGGAAACTGCATGGACGACGAGCAGAACGTGTTGGCCACGGTGTGGCCCGAGGTGGTCGCCGAACTAACCACCGGCTCGCCTGATGGTGCCATCCCGCCGGTTTCGCGGGCGCAGCAGGCCTGGCTCAAACTGGTCAAGCCGCTGACCGTGGCGCAGGGCTTCGCCTTGCTCTCGGTGCCATCCTCGCTGGCCCAGGAGGCGATCGAACGCGATCTGCGTGAACCCATTCTGCGCTCCCTCGGCCGTCGTCTCGGTCCCCAGGTCGAGGGCCTCGGGGTGCGGATCGCCGCACCGGCTACCCAGCCGACCGAACGCCCCGGCAACAATCCGCGCCACGCCAGAATGACGAGTCGGCCGGAGCGCGGCCGGGACAGCGGCCGCGGCCCGGCCGGATATCCCGCCCCGGACTATCCCGGACGTTCGGACTATTCGCCGCCGCGCTATGCACAGCCCAACGACTACTCGGCAGCGCCGGAGTATTCGGGCGGACCCGAATACTCGGCCGCGCCGGACTACGAGTCCGCATCCGAGTACGCGGGCCCGCCGGAGTATCTGCCGGTGCCCGGATACGAAACCGCCGGGGAGTTCACGACCGACGACTACTCACCGCGCGGCGACTACCCGGGCCCGGTCAATGGCGAACGACAGGACGCGCCGCCCGTGCCCCGCCGGGAATCCGGACTGCCGCCCCGGCGTGATTCCGTCCCGCCCGGACAGGAATCACTGTTCAATCCGGAACCGGCACCAGAGCCGGGACGTGGCCCGGGTCGTGCGTCGATGCGGGAAGCGGCTCCCGTGCGGGAAGCGCGGCCGAATGGCGATTCAGCGATCGCGGCCGCGCACGAATCGGTCCGCGAGCCGATCTCGGACAACTCCCACGATGACGAGCCGGTCGTCAACGTCCGCAACTCGTGGCCCACCTACTTCACCAAGTCACAGGAGAACCCGGCCCCGTCGAACTCCTCGGCGAGCCTGAACGCGAAGTACACCTTCGAGACGTTCGTCATCGGCGCGTCCAACCGCTTCGCGCACGCGGCGGCGGTGGCCATCGCGGAGGCGCCAGCGCGTGCCTACAATCCGCTGTTCGTCTGGGGCGCTTCGGGTTTGGGCAAGACCCATCTGCTGCACGCGGCGGGCCACTATGCCCAGCGGCTGTTCCCCGGTATGCGGGTGAAGTACGTCTCGACCGAAGAGTTCACCAACGACTTCATCAACAGCCTGCGCGACGACCGGAAGGTGGCGTTCAAGCGCCGCTACCGAGAAACCGACATCCTGCTGGTCGACGACATCCAGTTCATCGAGGGCAAGGAAGGCATCCAGGAGGAGTTCTTCCACACCTTCAACACCCTGCACAACGCGAATAAGCAGATCGTGGTGTCCTCGGACCGGCCGCCCAAGCAGCTGGCCACCCTGGAAGAGCGGCTGCGGACCCGGTTCGAATGGGGCCTGATCACCGATGTGCAGCCGCCGGAGCTGGAAACCCGCATCGCGATTCTGCGCAAGAAGGCGCGGATGGACCGGCTCGACGTACCGCACGACGTGCTGGAGCTGATCGCCAGCCGGGTCGAACGCAATATCCGCGAGTTGGAGGGTGCGCTGATCCGGGTGACGGCCTTTGCGTCGCTGAACGGTCAGCCACTGGATCTGCCGCTGGCCGAGGTCGTCCTGCGCGATCTCATGCCCGATACCGCGACGCTGGAGATCAATGCGGCGACGATCATGGCCGTCACCGCCGAATACTTCAACACCACCCTCGAGGAGCTGACCGGACCGGGTAAGGCCCGCCCGCTGGCCCAGGCCCGGCAGATCGCCATGTACCTGTGCCGTGAACTGACCGACCTATCGCTACCCAAGATCGGCCAGGCCTTCGGTCGCGACCACACCACGGTGATGTATGCCGAGAAGAAAGTTCGCAAGGAGATGACCGAACGGCGACGGGTCTACGACCAGGTGCAAGAACTAACAGCCCGGATTAAACAGCGTTCGCGCTGACCATCCCTCACACCCTGTGCACCGCCCCTGACCTGGGGCGGTGCTTTTTTATGCCCTGTGGACTCCTCGAGGAATTCTTGTGGAGTCCTCGAGGAAACTCCAAGTTGTGCACCGGTCTGTCCACAGGCTCGCGGCAGGGGTCCGGCGGCTCGGCTAACAGGGGTGGATTCAACAGCTTCCACAGCCCGGGCCGCCCACAGCTCTTGACCAGCAACGGATTCGGTCACAGGGGTGTGGAATCCTCGAGGATTCCGTGTGGAGTCCTCGAGGATTCCTCGAGTTGTCCACGATTCGATGCACATCTGTGAACAACCACGGGTACGTAGTGGAACAACTCGAGGAGCACTCGAGGATGAACGGGGGACAACTGCCGAACCTCCACAGACCCCTCCCGTTCATCCTCGAGTCACCCTGCGTCCATCCCCACGGCACCACGCCCCCGGACCTGCGGATTCGGCCGCAGTCCACAGATTCCACAGTGCCTACTACTACTTCAGTTCTTCTTCTTAGAAATCTCTCTTCAAAACAGGGTGTGTGGAAAGTCGGTCGATGCACATCGGCATCCGAATCGGTCACCGCACCCGAAGCAAGGAAAGGGCGGGGACGACGTGTCCACCAGATCGCCCGTACTCCTTCCCCATGGCTTCTCATCGATACGAGAGTCGGGATCGCTACGAACAGTGACCGGAGGGTCGGGCTAGGTTCATCTGGTTCGCGCGGGTACGGTTTGATGTCGGTCGCCTATGCCACACTTCTGGGTGGCCGCAACAGCACCCCTTTTTCGAGAATCAATGCTGAGAGCCGACAGGGATCACGGAACCGGGAGAGGACAGATCGGGCGATGGAGCTGGCGAGTATGAAGTTTCGGGTCGCCCGAGAGGATTTCGCCGAGTCCGTTGCATGGGTGGCACGGAGCCTCCCGTCGCGGCCTCCGGTTCCCGTGCTCGGCGGTGTACTACTCGTGGCGGGCGAGGACGGACTCACCGTCTCCGGCTTCGACTACGAGGTCTCCGCGCAGATGCGCGTCGCCGCTGAGGTCGCCGGTCCCGGCGAGGTGCTCGTCTCCGGCCGATTGCTCGCCGATATCACCAAGGCGCTGTCCAATAAGCCCGTCGATGTCGCCATCGACGGCACCCGGGTGTTGATCAGCTGTGGCAGCGCGAAATTCTCGCTGCCGACCATGCCGGTCGAGGACTATCCCCAGTTGCCCGAGGTACCCGAGCAGACCGGTGAGCTGAGCGTCGATGTCTTCGCCGAAGCGGTCGGTCAGGTCGCGGTCGCCGCCGGACGCGACGACACCCTGCCGATGCTCACCGGCATCCGGGTCGAGATCGAGGGTCCACAGGTCGTGCTCGCGGCCACCGACCGATTCCGGTTGGCGGTCCGGCACATCGAATGGCAGCCCACCCGCACCGATATCGAGACCTCGGTGCTGATTCCGGCCCGGACGCTGTCGGAGGCCGCGAAGACGCTCGGCCCGTCGGATGCTCCGGTGCAACTGTCGCTCGGTACCGGCAGTGGTGCTGGCTCCGATGGTCTGCTCGGCATCGTGAACGCGGGCCGTCGCACCACCACCCGACTCCTCGATGCGGAATTCCCCAAGTTCCGCCAATTGCTCCCCAAGGAGCACACCTCGATCGCCACCCTGCAGGTCTCGACACTGACCGATGCCATCAAGCGCGTCGCCTTGGTCGCCGAGCGCGGCGCCCAGGTGCGCCTGGAGTTCACCGATGAGGGCCTGCTGCTCTCGGCGGGTGGTGACGATGCCGGACGCGCCGAGGAATGGCTCGAGGCCGAATTCCGCGGTGAGTCGCTGACCATCGCGTTCAACCCGGGCTACCTGATCGACGGGCTTTCCGCCCTGCACGCCGACCGGGTCACCTTCGGCTTCACCACACCGAGTCGTCCCGCGGTGTTGCTGCCCGCCAGCGACGAGGAGCCGAAGGTGACGGAGTCGGGCGCCTTCGCCGCACTGGAAAGCCCCTACATCTACCTGTTGATGCCGGTCCGGCTGCCGGGCTGAGCATCGGCACCGATGCGATTTATCCACAGTTCGTCCACAGACGGTGGATGGACCACAAGATGTTGTGGTCTGCGGCCGATTCGTCCCGGGCGGCGGCGAAAAACGGCGATGACGACGGCCGGAGCGGAGTAGACAGGTGTTCATCCGGACGCTGTCACTGCGCGACTTCCGCTCCTGGGAGCATGCCGAACTCGAATTATCCCCAGGCCGAACGGTTTTTCTCGGCTCGAATGGCAACGGTAAGACGAACCTGCTCGAAGCGGTCGGCTACCTCGCCACCTTGGGCTCGCATCGGGTCGCCGCCGACGCACCGCTGATCCGCATCGGCGCGGATCGCGCCAGGATCGGTGCGACGGTTGTGAATGCGGGCCGCGAGCTGCGCGTCGATATCGAACTGAACCAGGGCGCCGCGAATCGCGCCCAGATCAACCGATCGCCGGTGCGCAGACCGCGGGAGATTCTCGGCATTCTGCAGACGGTGCTGTTCGCGCCGGAGGATCTCGCCTTGGTCAGGGGCGATCCGGGCGAACGTCGCCGCTTCCTCGACGAATTGTGCACAGCCCGGTTGCCGCGGTTGGCCGCGGTCCGATCCGACTACGACCGGGTGCTGCGACAGCGTTCGGCGCTATTGAAATCCGCTGGGCGACATGCCCGCTCGAAGGCGGAACTGAGCACCCTCGACGTATGGGACGGACATCTGGCGACCCATGCCGCCGTACTGCTTGCCCAACGGCTGAGGTTGGTGCACGACCTGTATCCCCATCTCGCACAGGCATACTCATCGATCGCACCCGAATCCCGTCCGGCTGCAATCGGCTATCGCAGCGCGAGCCTGCCAGCGGAGTTCCTGGATCCGGCGCGCGCACCGCTGCCCGATGACACCGAGGCGCTGGAGGCGATCATGCTGCGCGAATTGGTGGCGGCGCGCCCAAAGGAGTTGGAGCGCGGCGTCTGCCTGGTCGGCCCGCACCGTGACGACCTGGATCTCATGCTCGGTACCGCACCCGCGAAAGGTTTTGCCAGTCACGGTGAATCGTGGTCGTTCGCGCTGGCTCTGCGGCTCGCGGCCTTCGAACTGCTGCGCGCCACCGGCGCCGAACCTGTGCTGCTGCTCGACGATGTCTTCGCCGAACTCGACCGCCGCCGACGCACGGCACTCGCGCAGGTCGCGGCGGGGGCCGAGCAGGTGCTGATTACCGCAGCGGTTCCCGAGGACGTGCCAGCGGAATTGTCCGCGGTACCGCTGCGGGTGGAGACCAATGGCGGTGCGGACGGCCGGATCTCCCGAATCGCCGATGTCGAAACCCCCACCGCCTGATCCATGACGCCGATTCGTACCGACGCCAGGACTTCTGCCCGCGTGGTTCATCGGTAAGATCGCTCGCGAATGCGTTGCAAAGCCATAGCTACCAACGCACCAACTGATTTCGTAACTCGCCGGGGACGTGCAGAACCGTCGGTCCGGCGATCGAGGTTTGACGGCCGGCAAAGGTTCGTGGAGGGAGAGGCGGACCTGTGAGCGATCGAGCAGCATCGAGCGCATCTCCATCGGATCCCGAACCAGAACTGCGCGGCATTGATCTGGCGCGCCGCGCGCTCGAGGAGGCTCGGGCCGCCGCCAAGGCGAGCGGTAAATCGGTGGGACAGGGCCGGGCCTCGCCGCGTCGGCTGCGTACCGGTGCCCGGCGCCGCACCGGTTGGTCCGGTGCGCGGCCGGATGACCGTGACCCACAGCTGCTTTCGAGCCTGGCTGGCGCCATCGCGAAGAATCGGGGCTGGTCGGCCAAGGTCGCCGAGGGGATGGTCTTCGGCCGCTGGGCCGGTGTGGTGGGTGAGGATATCGCCTCGCATGCGACTCCGATGACGCTGAAGGACGGCGTGCTGAGCATCGCTGCCGAGTCGACGGCGTGGGCCACCCAGCTGCGCATGCTGCAGGGGCAACTGCTGGCGAAGATCAACGCAGCGGTTGGGCAGGGCGTGGTCACCTCGCTGAAGATCACCGGTCCGGCGGCTCCGAGCTGGCGCAAGGGCGAACGCCATATCAAGGGTCGCGGCCCTCGTGACACCTACGGATAGCATTGCACTGTCACAGGCCGAGGTCGTTCCACGTGAAACCCTGATAGTCGAATATATGTTCGACTGTCGATCCATGCGGAAACCGGCGATCTGCCCACCGCTCGGGAAAGGGGTCGGGGAGGCGGAATGGCGGACGCAAAGCGGTTGAAGGCGGAACCGACCCGGCGCCGACCGATTTCTCGCATCCACGGAGCCGTTAGGGGTGTCGTAGGTGCGCTGTGGCTTGGGTCTACCAGTAGGATGGTGGGGTAACTAGCGGCGAACCTTCGGCGCGTTCCGCGCAGCCCGCGCGTGGACCCTTATTTCACGACCAGAAATCTGAACCGGGGCCCCACGTGTGCTGTCCGACCGCTGTGCCAAGGATCAGCAAGTAAGGAGAGCTACCGACCAGTGGCTGCCATGGACTCCAACGTAGACGGCTCGAACAAGCCCAAGTCAGGCAATTACGGTGCCGAATCCATCACCGTTCTCGAAGGTCTCGAAGCCGTTCGCAAGCGGCCCGGTATGTACATCGGCTCCACGGGTGAGCGCGGTCTGCACCACCTGATCTGGGAGGTCGTCGACAACTCGGTCGACGAGGCGATGGCCGGATACGCGACGCAGGTGGATGTCACCCTGCTGGCGGACGGTGGCGTCGAGGTGATCGACGACGGCCGCGGTATCCCGGTGGCCATGCACGCCCAGGGCGTGCCCACCATCGAGGTCGTCATGACCCAGCTGCACGCCGGCGGCAAGTTCGACTCCGATTCCTATGCGGTGTCGGGCGGTCTGCACGGTGTCGGCATCTCCGTGGTGAACGCACTCTCCAGCCGCCTCGAGGCGGATGTGGACGTGGACGGGTACCACTGGACGCAGGAATACAAGGATTCCAAGCCCGGCAAGCTGATGCAGGGCGAGCGGACCAAGCGCACCGGCACCACGATTCGCTTCTGGGCCGACCCGAACATCTTCGAGACCACCACCTACAACTTCGAGACGGTCGCGCGCCGCCTGCAGGAGATGGCGTTCCTGAACAAGGGCCTCACCATCACCCTGACCGACGAGCGGGTGGCCGAGAGCGACGTCATCGACGAGGTGGTGAGCGATACCGCCGAGGCGCCCAAGCATGCCGATCCGGATGCGCCAGCCCAGCCGGTCGAGCACAAGGTGAAGACGCGGACCTACCACTACCCGGGTGGTCTGGAGGATTTCGTCCGGCATATCAACCGGACCAAGCAGGCCATTCACAACTCGGTCGTCGCGTTCACCGGCAAGGGCACCGGGCACGAGCTCGAGGTCGCGATGCAGTGGAACTCCGGCTACTCGGAGTCCGTGCACACCTTCGCCAACACCATCAACACCCATGAGGGCGGCACCCACGAAGAGGGCTTCCGCGCGGCGCTCACCACGGTGGTCAACAAGTACGCCAAGGACAAGAAGCTGCTCAAGGAGAAGGACGGCAACCTCACCGGCGACGATATCCGCGAGGGCTTGGCCGCCATCGTGAGCGTGAAGGTCTCCGAACCGCAGTTCGAGGGCCAGACCAAGACCAAGCTGGGCAATACCGAGGTCAAATCGTTCGTGCAGCGCACCTGCAACGAGCACCTCTCACACTGGTTCGAGGCCAATCCAGCCGATGCGAAGACCATTGTGAACAAGGCGGTTTCCTCGGCGCAGGCCCGGGTCGCGGCCCGTAAGGCACGTGAATTGGTGCGTCGCAAGAGCGCCACCGACCTCGGCGGACTGCCCGGCAAGCTGGCCGACTGCCGGTCCAAGGATCCGAGCAAGTCCGAGATCTACATCGTCGAGGGCGACTCCGCCGGTGGCTCGGCCAAGTCCGGCCGCGATTCGATGTACCAGGCGATTCTGCCGCTGCGCGGCAAGATCATCAATGTCGAGAAGGCCCGTATCGACCGCGTCCTCAAGAACAACGAGGTCCAGTCGATCATCACCGCCTTCGGCACCGGCATCCACGACGAATTCGATATCGCCAAGCTGCGGTACCACAAAATCGTGCTGATGGCCGACGCCGACGTGGACGGCCAGCACATCTCGACCCTGTTGCTGACGCTGCTGTTCCGCTTCATGCGGCCGCTGGTCGAGCACGGGCACGTATACCTCGCCCAGCCGCCGCTGTACAAGCTCAAGTGGCAGCGCTCCGATCCAGAGTTCGCCTACTCCGATCGCGAGCGCGACGGCCTGCTGGAGGCGGGTCTCGCCGCGGGCAAGAAGATCAACAAGGACGACGGTGTCCAGCGCTACAAGGGTCTCGGCGAGATGAATGCCAAGGAACTCTGGGAGACCACCATGGATCCTTCGGTGCGGGTACTGCGTCAGGTCACCCTCGACGACGCCGCCGCGGCCGACGAGCTGTTCTCCATCCTGATGGGTGAGGACGTCGAGGCACGTCGCAGCTTCATCACCCGCAATGCCAAGGACGTTCGCTTCCTCGACGTGTAACCGGCGTGACGCGTAATTCCACGTCCGGTGCCAAAGGAGACTTTTAGATGACTGAAACCACCCTGCCACCCAACGGCGGAGCGGGTGACCGGATCGAGCCGGTCGACATCCAGAACGAGATGCAGAGCAGCTATATCGATTACGCGATGAGCGTGATCGTCGGCCGCGCGCTGCCCGACGTCCGCGACGGCCTCAAGCCGGTGCATCGCCGGGTGCTCTACGCGATGTACGACAACGGCTACCGTCCCGACCGCGGCTATGTGAAGTCCGCCCGCCCGGTCGCCGAGACCATGGGTAACTACCACCCACACGGTGACGCCTCGATCTACGACACCCTGGTCCGCATGGCCCAGCCGTGGTCACTGCGCTATCCGCTGGTCGACGGCCAGGGCAACTTCGGCTCCCGCGGCAACGACGGCGCGGCCGCGATGCGGTACACCGAATGCCGCCTGACTCCGCTGGCGATGGAGCTGCTGCGTGAAATCGACCACGAGACGGTCGATTTCACGCCGAACTACGACGGCCGCTCACAGGAGCCGACGGTTCTCCCCAGCCGTGTGCCCAACCTGTTGATGAACGGCAGCAACGGCATCGCGGTCGGCATGGCGACCAATATCCCACCGCACAACCTCAATGAGTTGGCCGAGGCGGTCTACTGGGCGCTGGAGAACTACGAGGCCGATGAGGAGGCGACTCTCGCCGCCTGTATGGAGCGGGTCAAGGGTCCGGACTTCCCGACCTACGGCCTCATCGTCGGTGGTCAGGGCATTCACGACGCCTACACCACCGGCCGTGGCTCGATCCGCATGCGCGGTGTCGTCGAGATCGAAGAGGACAACCGCGGTCGCACCACCATCGTCATTACCGAGCTGCCGTACCAGGTCAACACCGACAACTTCATCAACTCCATCGCGGAGCAGGTGAAGGACGGCAAGATCGCGGGCATCTCCGATATCCACGACGAGTCCTCCGACCGTGCCGGTATGCGGATCGTGGTCACCATCAAGCGTGATGCGGTGGCCAAGGTCGTGCTGAACAACCTCTACAAGCACACCCAGCTGCAGACCAGCTTCGGCGCCAACATGCTCTCGATCGTGGACGGCGTGCCGCGCACGCTGCGCCTGGATCAGATGATCCGGCTCTACGTCGAGCACCAGTTGGAAGTCATCGTGCGGCGCACCCGCTACCTGCTGCGCAAGGCCGAGGAGCGGGCCCACATTCTGCGCGGCCTGGTCAAGGCACTCGACGCACTCGACGAGGTCATCGCGCTGATCCGGCGTTCGGCCAATACCGACACCGCGCGCACCGGCCTGATGCAGTTGCTGGATATCGACGAGATCCAGGCCACCGCCATCCTCGATATGCAGCTGCGCAGGCTGTCGGCCCTGGAACGGCAGAAGATCATCGACGATCTGGCCAAGATCGAGGCCGAGATCGCCGACCTCAAGGACATTCTCGAAAAGCCCGAGCGGCAGCGCGCGATCGTGCGCGATGAACTGGCCGAGATCGTCGAGAAGTACGGCGACGAGCGGCGCACCAAGATCGTGGCCAACGACGGCGATATGGCCGATGAGGATCTCATCGCCCGCGAGGATGTGGTCGTCACCGTCACCGAGACCGGCTACGCCAAGCGCACCAAGACGGACCTGTACCGCAGCCAGAAGCGCGGCGGTAAGGGTGTGCAGGGTGCGGGCCTCAAGCAGGACGACATCGTCAAGCACTTCTTCGTCAGCTCCACCCACGACTGGCTGCTGTTCTTCACCAATAAGGGCCGGGTGTACCGCGCAAAGGCCTACGAACTGCCCGAGGCCAGCCGGACCGCGCGCGGTCAGCATGTGGCCAACCTGCTGGCGTTCCAGCCGGATGAGAAGATCGCCCAGATCATTCAGATCAAGGGTTACGAGGACGCCCCGTATCTGGTGCTCGCCACCAGGAACGGCCTCGTGAAGAAGTCGAAGCTCTCCGATTTCGACTCCAACCGCAGCGGCGGCATCGTCGCGGTGAACCTGCGCGACGAGGACGAACTGGTCGGCGCCGTGCTGTGCTCGGCCGACGACGATCTGCTGCTGGTGTCGGCGCAGGGGCAGTCGATCCGGTTCTCGGCCACCGACGAGGCGCTGCGTCCGATGGGCCGCGCCACCTCCGGTGTGCAGGGCATGCGGTTCAATGCCGACGATGAACTGTTGTCGCTCAATGTGGTTCGTGCCGATACCTACCTGCTCGTCGCGACCTCCGGCGGCTACGCCAAGCGGACCGCGATCGAGGAGTACACCCCGCAGGGTCGGGGCGGTAAAGGCGTATTGACTATCCAATACGACACCAAGCGTGGCACCCTGGTCGGTGCGCTCATCGTCGACGACGAGGATGAGTTGTATGCGATCACGTCGGGCGGTGGCGTTATCCGGACGGCGGCGAAGCAGGTTCGTAAGGCTGGACGGCAGACCAAGGGCGTGCGATTGATGAACCTCGCCGAGGGGGATACCTTGCTTGCTATCGCGCGCAATGCTGACGAACCCGATCCTGATGCGATCGTCGGCGGAGACGGCGACACCGGTTCCTCTGAGCAATAACCCCACAGCGGCGGCAACGAACGGATCTAAGGATTCCCATTGACCACTCCGAATCAGCCGAATGACGAGCGGCACCAGACGAACGGTGTAACCGAACGTATCGCACCGTCACCGATTCCGCCTCGGCCGATCCCACGGCCCGTCGCCTCGGCCGAGAACGGCCAGCCGGTTGGCGCGCCGGGAGGTGCCCAGCCGCATGAAAGCCACAACCCGCCAGGCGAAGTCGCGTTCAAGGCGCCGGAACCGGGCGCTGCCGACGGGGCCGGATCAAAAAAGGATGCCGGTGATTCCGCGGGCAACGGCCAGTCTCACTTCCAAGAGGGTTGGTCGCAGTTGCCGCAGCGGGAGCCGCAGTCGAACCTGTATCGGCCTGGGCAGTCGCCGGTGACCGGTCGTCCGAATTCCACCGGTGGTGGGCTCAGCAGCGGCGGCGGCCTCGGTGGTGGCGGCGGTGGCCTCGGTGGCGGCAATGCCCGCACCACCGCGGATCTGGCGGCCAAGGCCGCGCGCAAGGAAGCGGCGATGGTGAAGTCCGTCGGCATCGACGGACCGACCCGCAGCATCGCCCGCCCGGAACTGATCAAGGACATGCCGGACCTCTCGGAGATCCGGCATCCGCTGCCGGTCGAAACTCCGGGTCCGCAGGCCACCCCGGTCTCGCCCGCGGTTCCGGTCGCCGTCGCGGCGGCCGTCGCCACTGGTGAACCATTGCGGGCGACGGTGCAGATCCGCCGGATCGACCCGTGGTCGACCCTGAAGATCTCGCTGGTGATCAGCGTGGCCATGTTCTTCGTGTGGATGCTCGCGGTCGGTCTGCTCTACATCGTGCTCGAGGGCATGGGTGTCTGGGAGCGGCTCAACAGCACCTTCACCGATATGGTCTCCTCGGACAGCGGATCGGTCGGATTGGTCGACGCCGGTTCCGTCTTTGGGTACGCGGGTGTCATCGGGCTGATCAATGTGGTGCTTTTCACAGCCTTGGCGACCGTCGGCGTATTCATCTACAACCAGTGCTGCGACCTCGTCGGCGGCATTCAGGTGACCCTGGCCGACCCCGATTAGAACGGTTGCCGAACGGCCGGTCGCTGCCCTCGCGCAGGGCGGTGACCGGCCGTTTTGGTCATCGGCGGGCAGGTAAGGTAATCTCGTGCCTCGGTTCGGTTAGCAGCTTCGGCAGGTATCCGAACGAGATGAGGGCCTATAGCTCAGGCGGTTAGAGCGCTTCGCTGATAACGAAGAGGTCGGAGGTTCAAGTCCTCCTAGGCCCACTCCCGAACATCACAGTAGGGTGGGAATCATGAAAATTCTTCTCACGGTCGGTGTCGTAGTCGCGGTTCTCATTGGAATCACCAAGCTGCGCAAGCGCGACGATGCGGACCTGTGGCACGAAGTCACCACCCGCTGATTCTGTCCTCGGACAGCAGGGATTCGGGGCCTTAGCTCAATTGGCAGAGCACTGCCTTTGCAAGGCAGGGGTTAGGGGTTCGATTCCCCTAGGCTCCACTCGATACCAGGCCCATGCTCAGAGAGAGCGTGGGCCTTGTCTCGTTTCGCGTGTCTTTCGGGGCGAAGCCCCAAACCCCACCCGGAAGCCCCCTTGTTCGTGGTTGCGTTGGGTTGTTGGCTCGGCGGTTGGGCTTGCCGAGCGGCGGGTGGCTCAGAGATTGGTCGCTACACCTTCGAGAGCTGTGGCTCGTCGAGGTTGTCGGGTTCCGCCCACGGGGTAGTCGCGCTTCCGTCCAGCCATCGGCGTTCCGGCTCAGTTCACAGGGCGACCGAGGCGTGCTTCAACTGGGCGAGCATTGTTTCGTCGGGCCAGAACCGGGCTTCGAAGCGGATGGGGGACATGCCCGGAACTGGTGTGAGGCCGGTTATTTCGAGGGCTGCGGTGAATGGGACGGTGCAGACGGGGACGGCGTTATTGTCGGCGTCGGTGCTGGCGAACATGATGTAGTCGGCGGCGGGGAGCAGGTAGTCGACGTCTTTGCCCCATACGGTGTAGGTGTAGGGCCAGGTGTCGGTGCCCGCGATCTTGATATCGCCGACGATGGCCATTTTCAAGCCGTAGCAGCGGAATTCGAAATCGCGCTCCAGTGCCTTGTTGAGCCAGTCGGCCTGGGCGGCGTATTCCCGGAGCGCCAAGCGGTATCCGGCGCGGACGGCGGTCTGGTGCTGCTCGTGCGGGCCCGCCCGGTCGAAGGGCACCACGGTGCCGTCTTCGTCGAGGGTGTAGCCCTGGGGTGAGAGGCAGTGGCGTGCGTTGACGTACTGTTCCTCGACTTGGCGATAGATGCGCGCGAGCAGGTGTGGGATGTCGGGGACCACGATGAGGTTGTTGATATCGGGTATGAAGGCTACCGGGCGGCGGCCGCTGTATCGCTGGCTGAAACTTGCCAGCCAGCCGGGTGCGAGCAGCCACGAGGTGATGTAGCCGCTGCCCTCGTCGTCGTTCAGGCTGAGGATCGCATTGCCGCGTGGATTATGGGGCTGTGCAATGGTTTCCAGGTTTTTGCGGGCCGTCGCGAAGACCTCGTCGGCCCCGACCGGCCAACTCGCCAGCAGCGAGTTGTTGACGATGGTTCGGGAGTTAGGCAGGTCGATCGCCACCAACTCGTCGACGAATGGGAGAGCCGGGCGGCTAACGAACCGCGCTACATCGTAGGTGACCAGCCCGGGCCTGCGGTGCAGCAAATCGTCCCATCCTGCCTGTTTGCAGGTGGCAGAACGCAGAATCGGGCGCAGTAGCGGACGAGCTTCCTCCCACGTGTGCGTGTGTGCGTTTTCGTCGCCGCTGATCCCGGTCAGAAACCGCGCGATCCGTGCCGTGCGTCTCGGCCCGGACAAGCGAATAGCGTCGTGATACGCATTGCCGAGTCCGATCTCGGATCCGTCGATCAGATCGATGCGGAAAGCCTCGGCGTCGTATCCGGCGACGTCTTTGCCGACATCGGCGAGATGCCGCAGCACAAGTGTCGCAAAGTGATCCGGTGTCAGGTCATCGAAACTCCCCACCGGACAACCGTATCCGTCGACTCGACGGCGCGCACGGGGGTCAGCTGGTCGTTGGTGGGCCGTGGCGGTCCAGATGCAGGTAGGTGTAGCAGGTGGTGAGCAGGCACACCACGGTGGCGGTGATGAGCATGGCCCAGCCCGCCACCAGCAGGCTCAGCAGACCGCCGAGCAGGGCACCGGAGCAGAAGGCGGCGTAGAGCAGGAAATAGCCGAGCCAGTCGGCGTAATCGCCGCCGCTGATATGGCGTTCGATGCCCTGGGCCAATTTGACGAGTGTTCCGGTGACGTAGCTGAGCGGCACCGAGACCTCGCCGTCCTTGACGAAGGAGGTGTTGAGGGCGCCGACGCCGAAGGCCACCAGCAGGATGGGAATGAGGTCGATATTGGTGGCGCTCGTCAGCCAGTAGATGATGCTGTCCAGTAGTGATGCCGCGGCCAGGCAGAGGGTGGTGAGCAGGGTCGGGCCGTGCGGATGTCCGGACCAGAAATGCCTGCGACACAACGAGGCGACCACCACTCCGGCCAGGAACGACAGCAGCAGCAGGGCCGCGGCGACGGCCAGGTCCGGTTCGTCGTGGAAGTAGCCGAGGATGGCGCGGTCGGTATTGCCGGTCATAAAGGTGACGAAGTAGCCAGCGGTATGCATGAAGGCCGCGGCTCCGATCAGACCGGCCAATGCCGCGAGCACCCAGGAGAGCCGCGCGTTGGCGTCGAAGAGCTTCTTTCGGCGCTCTAGATCCGGTTTCGGCACTGGTCGGGCTCCTCTTGGCGGATTACGACTCAGTGATACCCGGTCGTTCTGAGAATCCGCTGACGCATCGCCGAGGTGTTCGATAAGGATTGCCGGATGTTCGCGAAACGGACACCGAGGTTCCGGCGCGATCGAATGGCCGATTCTCGGTTAGCGTGCACGAGTGGACTCTGTGTTCGACTATCTGCTGACCGAAGTGCTCGATCCGACACCGCTCGAGACAGTTGCCGATGCCTGGATCCGGCATCGGGTGGCCGCCGGGCGATTCGATACGACGGTGGATATCGCGATTGCCGGTGGATTCGGTGCGGACCGACTGGGTTTCGCATTCCTGTCCGGATATCAGGAGGCGCTACGTGCCCTACTGCCCGATCTCGCGGCCGATCAACTGGTCGCGGTCTCCGCGACCGAGGCGGGCGGCGCGCATCCATCCGCGATCCAGACCGCGCTGACCGAAACCGACAGCGGCTGCCGGGTGAACGGGACGAAGACCTTCACGACATTGGGGATCCTGGCGCGGCGGCTCTTGGTGATCGCCAGCGCGGGCGTGGCGACGGATGGGCGCAATCGGCTGCGCGCCGTACTCGTCGACGCCGGACAGCCCGGCGTGCACGTGACGAATCTGCCCGCGATACCGTTTGCACCCGAAATCCCGCACGCCACGGTGACATTCGCCGACGCCGTGGCCCAGGTACTGCCCGGAGACGGGTACTCGGATTACCTCAAACCATTCCGCACCATCGAGGACGTGCACGTGCTCGCGGCAACGCTCGGCTGGCTGGTGCGGGTCGGACGCGAGTCCGGCTGGCCGCGGGCGGTGCTGCAGCGGTTGCTCGCGGCGGTGGCCTTCGTGCGGGGCCTGGATATGGCTCGTCCTACCGCGCCCGGCGGACATATTGCCCTGGGCGGGGCGTACGAATTCTTCGAGTCGGTGCTGACGGAGCTGGAGCCGCTCTGGGCCCGGGCCGATCCGGTCACCCGCGAGCGGTGGGATCGCGACCGTCGGCTACTGGCGACGGCGGGAAAGGTACGGGCGCAACGGTTGACGGCGGCCTGGCAATCGGTGGGCATCGACGATATCCCAGCGGTGCCGACGGATAGCTGAGTCGGATTTCGACCTGCCCCAGAAATGGGGAGCGGGCCTCGGCGAAGGGGGGGAGTTAGCCGAGGCCCGCGTAAGGTCGGCCCGGGGGGGAGGGGCCGACGTGAATGATCCTACGCGATGATCCAGGATTGTGTGTGCGTGGGGATCGCCACTTTCCAAGATTTTTTGGGTCGGCTTACCTGCTAGGTGCGCTGCTGTCGCCCAGATAGCCGGACCGGTCGATTGCCGATTCACTCGGCAAATCCGTGACTGTTGTCAAAAATGTTGTCGCGCATGGTTTTACGGAGCGATCGTGATCCAGCTACCTGCCGAACGAAATGTGAAAACCATGCCGACCGATTGCTGTCGGTCCGGAATCGCGGCGCGGTTTCGTATCCCCGGCTGTGGATTTGGCCGGATTTGCCGCGTGTCGTTCGGGAGCGGGCATGTCGTGTACGCGGACTCCGAGTACCGGCCCGGCCCGAATCGGGTAGTGCGCTACGCGCGCTGGTCGAGTACCAGGGCGCGATGATCGAAACCGGTCGCATCCCGATCCGGCACCCCCGAGCACCGCCCGGAACGGGATGCGACCGTTCTATGTCCGGCGCTGCCGCCGTCGGCGGGTGATATGCCCAGGTGGGCGAATAATCACAGGAAATTGTCGGTGCCCAGGGCAATACTGGCTCGAGTAACGGCCTCGAACCCCAGGAGAATCATGCCCGACGCAATAGTCGCCGAGGGTCTGGTCAAACGATACGGCCAGTTGGTCGCCCTCGATGGACTCGACCTATCGGTGCCGGAGGGTACCGTCACCGCATTGCTCGGACCCAATGGTGCCGGCAAAACCACGACCGTCCGGGTGTTCACCACCCTGCTGATTCCGGACGCGGGCCACGCGACGGTCGCGGGTATCGATGTGCTCCGCAATCCACAAGCACTGCGCTCGCGCATCGGCGCGTCGGGACAGTACGCCGCCGTCGACGAATATCTCACCGGATTCGAAAACCTGGAAATGGTGGGGCGGCTCTATCACATGGGTGTGCAGCGAAGTAAGGAGCGCGCCAGGGAATTGCTGGAGCGATTCCGGCTCAGCGACGCCGCCGACCGGCCGGTCAAGGGCTATTCCGGAGGTATGCGCCGCCGCCTCGACCTGGCCGGTGCGCTGGTGGCGAATCCGCCGGTGCTCTTCCTCGACGAGCCGACCACCGGACTCGATCCGCGTGCGCGGCTCGACCTCTGGGATGTCATCGAGGAACTCGTTGCGGGCGGCACCACCCTGCTGCTCACCACGCAATACATGGAGGAGGCCGACCGACTGGCCGATTCCATCGCGGTGATCGACCACGGCAGGGTGATCGCCCGGGGCACCGCGGACGAGCTCAAGACCCTGGTCGGCGGCGACCGCATCGAACTCACCGTCGACCACGCCGACAATCTCGCGACCGCCCAGGAGGCGCTGCAGGGCCTGGCGGACGGGGAGATCCATCTGGAGCCGGGGCTGCGCCGGATCACCGTTCCGGTCAGCGACGGCTCGCAGGCGCTCGTCGACGCCATCGGCAGGCTGAGCATGCACAACGTACAGATCCACGATGTCGGCCTGCGTCGTCCGTCACTCGACGACGTCTTCCTCA
This sequence comes from Nocardia sp. NPDC005998, assembly GCF_040614395.1. Lineage (NCBI taxonomy): Bacteria > Bacillati > Actinomycetota > Actinomycetes > Mycobacteriales > Nocardiaceae > Nocardia > Nocardia sp. NPDC005998. The sequence goes on from NZ_JBEXUI010000002.1 coordinate 215,701, forward strand.
GCCTCACCGGACACGAGGCCGAGGAGCTGATCAACGGTGACGGACGACGCGATGGCGGCATGGCCGCGGATCGGCTCGAAGCAACGGAAGGACGCAAGCGATGACCGCGGCCACCCTGGACACCAGAACCACCATGTCACTCGGTGAACGCCTGTCCATCGTCGCCAGCGACAGCGTGACGATCGCGAAGCGGAATGTCATCAAGATCAGGCGCGTGCCCGATGTGCTGATCTTCTCGACACTGTCGCCGATCATGTTCGTGCTGCTGTTCGCCTATATCTTCGGCTCGGCGATCGAGGTGCCGGGCATGTCGGGCGGCTACCGGGAGTTCCTGATCGCGGGCATCTTCGCGCAGTCGGTGGTGTTCGGCGCGACGTTCACCGGATTGGGCCTGGCCGAGGATATGCAGAAGGGCATTATCGACCGGTTCCGCTCGCTGCCGATGGCGCCATCGGCGGTACTGGTCGGGCGCACCATCAGCGATGTGGTGATCAACGTGGTCAGCCTGGTGGTGATGTCACTGACCGGATATGTCGTCGGCTGGCGGATTCGCGGATCGTTGCTCGACGCCGCGCTCGCGTTTGTGCTGTTGCTGCTGTTCGCCTACGCGATCTCGTGGATCATGGCCGTCGTCGGGCTGCTGGTCCGCGCGCCCGAGGTGTTCAACAATGCCAGCTTCATGGTGATCTTCCCGCTGACCTTTCTCGCGAATACCTTCGTTCCGCTGGAGAATCTGCCGGCAGCGCTGCGGATATTCGCCGAATGGAATCCGGTGTCCGCGGTCACCCAGGCCACCCGCGACCTGTTCGGCAATACCAGCCCGCTGGCGCCCAAATCGGATGCCTGGTCCATGCAGCATCCGGTGGTGACCACGCTGGCGTGGGTGGTGATCATCCTGCTGGTGTTCATCCCGCTTGCGCTGCGGCAGTACCAGCGCACCGTCAGCCGGTGACCGGGTCGGTGCCCGGTCACCGTCCGTCAGCGACCGTTGTCCGCGCTGGCGCCCGCCACGGGCGTCGGCGCGGAACCATTGCGGGAGTATCCGATTCGCGGCGGCGCCGGTGCGGGCTCCGGCGGCTGCGGGCGCTTGCTGCGTACCAGCCAGGCCACGCCACCGGCCAGCGCGACAACGACCGCGGCGATCAGTCGGTTACGAGAACGTGCGGATACAAACAGTCGCCCCAAGGTCATTCGACAACTGTTGCATATACCCGCGCGTCGCGCAGTAGTACCAGTTCACGGCCGCATCCGGCGCTCGTCCGCCTCCCCGAATATTTAGGCCATTCAAGTCCGGAGCCTCGAGGGCCGGCGGTCGAGTGCCTCCCTGGTTTGGGCGTGCTCGACGAGTTACCCATGTGCAAGGGAGATCAGTTGACCGGTTATGCACAGTCTCCGGGGCGCTGTCGACTCGTGACGCGCCAAGCCACCGGCGCGGCGAGACCGTGTCGGACGATGGCTAGCATGACGGGGTGACCTCACCGAATCAGACCGCCGTGGCGACGGTGCACACCAACTACGGCGATATCAAGATCTCGCTCTTCGGTAACCATGCCCCGAAGACGGTGCGGAACTTCGTCGGCCTGGCCGATGGCTCGGCGCCGTACACCACCGAGAACGCGAGTGGAGGAAACTCCGGGCCGTTCTACGATGGCGGGGTCTTCCATCGGGTGATGGACGGGTTCATGATTCAAGGCGGTGACCCGACCGGCACCGGACGTGGCGGACCGGGTTACGAATTCGGCGACGAATTCCATCCAGAGCTGCGCTTCGACCGCGGCTACCTGCTGGCGATGGCGAATGCGGGACGGGGAACCAATGGTTCGCAGTTCTTCATCACCGTCGGCCCGCAGCCACACCTGAACCGCAAGCACACCATCTTCGGGGAGGTCGTCGACCCCGATTCGCGCAAGGTCGTCGATGCCATCGCGACCACGGCCACCGATCGCAACGACCGTCCCAAGGAAGCCGTCACCATCTCCGCAATCACTATCGAATGATCCGATGAACGCTCAGCCTCCCGCACCGACGTGCGTCCGCCACCCCAATCGCCCGACGGGCCTGGCCTGCACGCGTTGCGGGCGGCCCGCTTGTCCGGACTGCCTGCGACCCGCCGCGGTGGGTCAGCACTGTGTCGACTGCATCCGCCAAGGTCAGCGTGAGGACCGCCCGGTCCGCACCGTGGCCGGTGCGCAGACCGCACGGACCCCGATTCCGTATGTCACCTATGCGCTGATCGCGCTGAACACCATTGTTTTCGCGATCACCGCTGGCCAATCGCGCAGCCTGGTCGAGAACACCGCCCATTCCGCGCTGTACGTCGACTGGGTGCTGTACCCGCCCGCGGTGGCGCACGGCCAATATGTGCGGCTGATCGGGTCTGGGTTCCTGCACTATGGTCCGATCCACCTACTGCTCAATATGTTCGCGCTGTATGTGGTCGGCCGGAGTATCGAGCCGGTACTCGGCCGGGCGCGGTATCTGGTGGTCTATCTGGTGTCACTGCTCGGCGGTTCGGCCGCGGTCATGATTTTCGCCAGGGACAGTCTCACCGCAGGTGCGTCGTGCGCGGTGTACGGCCTGTTCGGTGCGATCACGGTGATCCTGATCCGGGTGCGGCAGAATCCGAATCAGATGTTGATCCTCATCGGCATCAATGTCTTCATCAGTTTCTCGCTACCCGGTATCTCCCTGGCCGGACACCTCGGTGGGTTGGCCGCCGGTACGCTCGCCGCGCTCGGCATTCTGTTCCTGCCCGAGTGGTTGCGCGCGAAATCCCAAGAGAACGCACGAATGATCGGCTGGGCGGCGGTTGCCGCGGTCGCGGTCGCGGCGCTTGCCGTCATCGTTGCCGCAGCGATGTCACTGCGGTAAATGCTTCACGTGAAACGTTGTCCCCGCGCGGATTCAGCGTCGGCTACTGCGCGAGGCCATGCGCGACAAGGGTTTCGAAGACTTCGTCGGGACTGGTGCCGAGATCCCAGCGGCCGAAGATGAGCAGGCGTTCGTCGCCGTGGTGCTCGACATCGATTTCGAGCATGGGATTCTTGCGGCCCAAGCGGCGGTAGCCGACGACCCGCGCGCGCAGAATCTGATCGCGCCGGTATTCGGTCGGTCCGGTGAGGGTGCGAACCACCAGACGTGGCTCGGGGCCGGAGGCGATGCTCAGTCGAGGCCGCTGCCGGAATCCGAGTCCGGCCAATGCCAGCAGGCCGACCGCGGCCAACCCGATGAGCAGACGGCTCGGTCCATCCTTGGCGAGGATGGCGGCACCGGCCAGCACCACGCCGCCGATGGTGACCGCGATGAGTGCGGCCATCGGCGTAGTCCAGGTGGTGCGTGGTTCGGGCGGCAGCGGATCAGGAGAATCGGATTCGGGATCCACGCGTCACTTTCCCCAATCGTTCCTCGAGTTGTCCACACGGTTATCCACAGGTGTGTATGAATGACACGTCTGTAATCTCAGCCGGTGGGACGGTTTACAGGTCGCTCGAACAGCCGACTATGGGCCGGTCAGCGCCACCGCATCGTCATGATCAGGCCGATGACCATCAACCCGAAGCCGATCAGGAAGTTCCACGCGCCCAGATCCGCCATCCAGGTGATGCGGTCATTGGCCAGGTAGTAGACGAGCAGCCAGACCAGCCCGGCCAGCATGAAGCCGAGCATGATCACGACGTACCAGACCGGGGACGGTCCTACCTTCACCTTCACCGGCGTGCGGCTGGCGGGATTGATCGTGTAGTCGGTCTTCTTTCGGACCTTCGACTTGGGCATGTCGTCCTCGTGTTCGGCGTTCAGGTCGGGTACCGGCGGGCAGGATTCGATTGAATTATGGCGCCCCGGCTCGCTCGCCGCAGTCCCCGATCCGACGAGCGCCGAAGGGGCCGGGCGAGGGCTCAGGTCCCCTCCGGTCTGCCTCTAGGCTATCCCAACTGGTAATGGATGCGACGGCCCGCCGGGTCGCCACGTAATCTCGACAGCATGCGTGTTCTGGTCGTCGACAACTACGACAGTTTCGTGTTCAACCTGGTGCAGTACCTCGGCCAGTTGGGTGTCGAGGCCGTGGTCTGGCGCAATGACGACCCGAAGCTGGCCGACCTCGATGCCGTCGTCACCGAATACGACGGCATCCTGATCAGCCCCGGTCCCGGCACCCCGGATCGGGCTGGCGCGAGCATCGACCTCGTACACGCCTGCGCCCGGCACAGCGTTCCGCTGCTGGGGGTGTGCCTCGGTCATCAGGCCATCGGCGAGGCGTTCGGCGGTACGGTCACTCGCGCGCCGGAACTGCTGCACGGCAAGACCAGTTCGGTGTTCCACCTGGGCGTTGGCGTGCTCTCCGGGCTGCCCGATCCGTTCACCGCGACCCGATACCACTCGCTCACCGTCCTCGAGGACACATTGCCCGCAGATATCGAGGTGATCGGCCGCACCGAGTCCGGAATCGTCATGGCCATGCGGCACCGCACACTGCCGATCCACGGTGTGCAGTTCCATCCCGAATCGGTGCTGACCCAGGGCGGGCACCGGATGCTGGCGAACTGGCTCGAGGTATGCGGCGAGCGGCCGTCGGAGGGGTTGGTGGAGCTGCTGGAGGCGGAGGTTGCGGCACTGGTGACCCAGTGACGCAAGAAATCCGGCCCTACGTCCTGCTGTCGGTTGCGGTCAGCGTCGACGGATATATCGACGACGCGACTCCGGAGCGGATGAAGCTGTCGAATGCGGCGGATTTCGATCGGGTGGATCAGGTGCGCGCGGACTCGGACGCGATCTTGATCGGTGCTGAGACGCTCCGTCGCGACAACCCCCGACTGCTGGTCAACAGCGCGCACCGGCGGGCGGCGCGCATTGCGGCGGGTAAGCCGGAATACCCGCTGAAGATCGCCGTCAGCGCGCGCGGTGATCTGGATCCGGAACTGCGGTTCTGGCACCACGGCGGCGGCAAGCTCGTCTACACCACCGCCGCCGGTGCGGCGAAGCTCGGCGCTCGGCTGGCCGGTCTCGCCGAGGTGGTCTCCCTTGGCGCCGAAATCCAGCTCGGTGCATTGCTCGACGATCTCGGTCGGCGCGGCATCGCCCGGCTGATGGTCGAAGGTGGCACCCGCGTCCACACGGAATTTCTCTCGCAGGACCTGGCCGACGAGTTGCAGATGGCGATCGCGCCGATCGTCATCGGACATGCCGCAGCACCCCGCTTCCTCGGTCCGGCCGCCTACCCGGCTCGCAGAATGCATTTGGCCGATGTCACGCAGATCGGTGATATCGCGCTGCTGCGCTATCTGCCGCGACAGTCCGGCAGTGCCGCGTATGACAGCTGAGTGTCCCCGACCACGGAGGTCTTCCGATGTCTGCTGATATCCACTTCATGCGCCGGGCAATCGAACTGGCGCGGCTGTGCCCGACCAGTCCGACCGCGTTCTCGGTCGGTGCGGTCATCGTGGCCGATGGTGTCGAAATCTCGATGGGCTACTCGCGGGAGACCGATGCGAAGGTCCATGCCGAGGAGTCCGCGCTGAACAAACTCGACGCGAACGATCCTCGGCTGGCCGAAGCGACGATCTACTCCACCCTGGAACCGTGTTCACAGCGCGCCACCGCGACGCGGCTGCCGTGTACCGACCGGATCCTGCGGGCCGGTATTCCGCGGGTGGTCATCGCCTGGCGCGAACCGGCCACCTTCGTGACCAATTGCGTCGGCGTGGAGAAACTGCGCCAGCACGGCGTCGAGGTGGTCGAACTGGCGGAGCTGGCCGAGGAGGCGATGTCGATGAATCGCCACCTGGATCTTTCGTGACGGGTGCCGAACCCGTCGGCGACGCGATCTACGGCCTGCCGTAGATCGCGGTGACGAACTCGCTGAGCTGGTTGTCGTCGAGGTGTCGTGCGAGGTCGGCCTCGCTGATCATCCCGACCAGCCGCTTGGCTTCGATCACCGGCATCCGTTTGATCCGATGACTTTCCATCTGATCGAGCACCTCGTTGACATCCGCATCGGCGTCGACCCACCGTGGGGTCGCCGCACAGAGTTCCTCGGCGCGGGTGGTCGACGGCGCCCGGCCCTGGGCGACGCATTTGACCACGATGTCGCGGTCGGTGATGATTCCGCACATCCGTTCGTTCTCATCGGCGATGACCAGTGCGCCGACGCCGCGTTCGGCCATTACCCGCGCGGCCTTGCCGACACTCTCGTCCTTGGAAATCCACTCGGCCCCTGGCTTCATGATGTCCCTGGCAGTGGTCATGGGGCTGCCTCCTGTTCCACAGTGGGTTGGGGATGGGCAGCCCCATTCTCGCTCCGATCAGACCGTGCGGTCCGCCTCTCCGCGCATTCAGGTGCTTGACCTGGGTGCCGCTATGGCGGACCGAGGACGTAGATGGTGACCGATATCGGTCCGGTCTTCGCGATCGACGAACCCGCGGCGGGCTGCTGGCTGACCACCCGCCCGACGCTATTGGTATCGAAGGTGCCCTGGGCCGACTGGTTGATCTGTGCCGCCGAGCCGGTCCACCCGGCCTGACGCAGTTTGTCCACGGCCTGTGCCGAGGTCAGCCCGATCAGCGACGGCATGGTGACCTGGTCACCACTGGAGACCTGCACGGTCACCGCCGACCCCTTGTCGGCGGTGGTGCCGCCAGCCGGATTCGTCGCGATCACCTCGCCCTTGGGCTTCGAGGAGGGCACCTCCTGGACGGTGATCTTGAATCCGGCGCTGTCCACCAGATTCGGCTGCGCGACGCTGATGTCCTGTCCGACCACATTCGGCACCCGCATCTGTTCCGGTCCGGAGCCGAGGATCACGACCACGGCCCGGTCGACGTCGACCCGGGAGCCCGCCGACGGCTCGGTGCCGATCACCTTGTCGGTTTCCTGCGCACTCGACGGTTTGCGCTGAACGGTCGGATCCATCCGCAGGCCGTTGGCATTGAGCTGCTGCTCGGCCTGCTGCTGGGTCATGCCGTCCAGTCGAGGCACCGGGACCTGAGCCGGTCCGGCGGAGACCTGCACGGTGATGGTGCTGCCCTTATCGACCCGGGAACCGCCGAGTGGCTGGGTCGAGATGACATTGCCGGTGGCCACCTGGTTATTCGGCTTCTGCTGGATGGCCACCGTGAAGCCGAGCTTCTGCAGCGAGTCCTGGGCCTGCTGCGAAGACTTGTTCGAAAGGTCGGGCACGGCAATCTGATCCGGGCGCGCACCCGGCCCGATCAATACCCAGAACAGGGCGAATGCCACGATGACCGCGGCCGCGGCACCGAGTGCGATGTAGAGATTGCGGCGCGGATTCGCCGGTTCGGCGGGTTCCTGCTCGGCGGTGTCGTCATTGCGCTCGACGGTCCGGAAGTTGCGCGGCGGCGGTTCGTTGGAGCCGAGGATGGTGGTGCGGTCCTCGTCGGTCATCACCATCGGCGCGCTCGGCTTCTGCCCGCCGAGCACCCGGATCAGATCGGCGCGCATCTCGGCCGCGGACTGGTACCGATTGGCCGGATTCTTGCTCATCGCCTTGAGCACGACGGAGTCCAGTTCGCGCGGCACCCCGTTATGGACATGCGAGGGCAGCCGCGGGTCCTCCCGGACGTGCTGGTAGGCAACGGCGATCGGGGAGTCACCGGTGAAAGGCGGCTCGCCGGTGAGGATTTCGAACAGCACACAGCCGACGGAATAGACATCCGAGCGGGCGTCGACGGTCTCACCGCGCGCCTGTTCGGGCGAAAGATATTGCGCGGTTCCGATCACGGCCGCGGTCTGGGTCATCGGATTGGAGCTATCGGCGATCGCCCGCGCGATGCCGAAGTCCATCACCTTCACCGCGCCGGCCCGGTTGATCATGATGTTGGCCGGTTTCATATCGCGGTGCACGATCCCGGCCTTATGGCTGAAATCCAGTGCGGCGCAGACGTCGGCGACGACCTCCATGGCCCGGCGCGGCGGTATCGGCCCCTTACCGCGCACAATGTCGCGCAGCGTGTCACCGTCGACGTACTCCATCACGATGTACGGCAGCGGGCCGCCGTCCACCTCCGCCTCACCGGTGTCGTAGACCGCGACGATGGCCGGGTGGTTCAGTGCGGCGGCGTTCTGCGCCTCGCGCTTGAAGCGCAGATAGAACGTTGGGTCGCGGGCGAGGTCGGCGCGCAGCACCTTGATCGCCACATCCCGGCTGAGCCGTAGATCCCGCGCCTTGTGGACTTCGGACATGCCGCCGAACCCGATGATCTCACCCAGCTCGTAGCGGGAGGAGAGATTCTTCGGGGTCGTCATGGTTGTCCTTGCGGAGTAGCAGCGCCGGGGGTGGCCGAGGGTCCTCGGGCACCGGGACTATCCGGAAATGGTAAGTCGAGCGTAGGGAACCACGAGCCTCTGGTGGTGGTGGACGGAGTCGTTGTTTTCGAGGTCTTCGTCGTAGTCGGCGCCGTGGTGCTCGGAGTCGTCGTCGGCGGCTGTGTTGTCGTCGTCGGCGTTTCCGTTGTTGTCTGCGGTGGCGGTGCCGGTCTTGTCGTGGGGACGATGGTCGTCGGCGGCTCGGTTGTTGTTGTTACCGTCGTCGGCGCGACCACTGGCGGCGGCACGACCTTCGTGGTGGTGGTCGGGCGCACGGTATCCGGATTGGTATCACCACCGAAGAGCAACCAGAGCACGAGACCGACGAGCAGTACCGCGCCGACGGCGACGGCCGTACCGACCTTCTGGCCGGTGGTGAACTTCGAAGTCTCCGGACCGGGCCCCGAGTTGGCGCGGGTCGCACCGGAACTCATCACGGTCCTCGGCGCGCCGGCGGGCGTTTGTCTGCTCGAACCGGCGCCCGCCCCACCCATCGGGGTGGCCGGGGTGTTGTACCGGACCGTCGGGCCCTCATGGTCGTGCGACGGCAGAATCACCGTCGGGCCGGGCGGCAGCACCCGGGTCGCGCCGGTCGCCATCGGTGCGCCGGTGGCGACCGGCGGTGGTGGGCGACGGCCGGCACGCACGGCGGCGACCGCGTCGGCGAATTCGCCGCCGCTGGCATAGCGCAGCGTCGGATCCTTGCCCATGGTGATCTCGATGAGCTCACGCACATTGGGTGGCAGATCGGACGGCATCGGCGGCGGGGCCTCGCGCACATGTTTCATTGCGACGGTGATCGCGCCGTCACCGGTGAACGGCCGTTGTCCGGCCAGCGCCTCATACCCAACCACACCGAGTGCGTAAACATCACTGGCTGCGGTCGCATCCTCGCCGACCGCCTGCTCCGGTGCGATGTACTGGGCGGTGCCCATCACCATGCCGGTCTTGGTCACCGGGGAGGCGTCGACCGCCTTGGCGATGCCGAAGTCGGTGATCTTCACCTGACCGTGCGGGGTGACCAGGATATTGCCCGGCTTCACGTCACGGTGTACGACGCCAGCGGCATGTGCGACCTCGAGTGCGCGGCCGGTCTGCTCCAGCATGTCCAGCCCCTGGGCCACCGAGAGTCGGCCGAGGCGGTTCAGCACCGTATTGAGCGGCTCGCCCTGCACCAGTTCCATGACCAGGTAGGCGGTTTCGCCACCACTCGGATCGAGGGTCTCACCGTAGTCGTAGATACCGGCGATGCCGGGGTGATTCAGCTGGGCCGTGGTCTTGGCCTCGCTACGGAACCGGTGTCGGAAGGTGGGGTCGGCCGAGAACTCCGACTTGAGCACCTTCACCGCGACCCGGCGGTCCAGCCGGGTGTCGAGCGCCTCCCAGACCTGGCCCATACCGCCCGTGGCGATCAGGCGTTGCAGCCGATATCGGTCGGCGATCATCGCGCCGTTGTTCAGCATCCCGGCCCCCGTACATCCACTCGCACGTTCATATCTCTCAGCGCCCTCGCAAACCGGCGTCAAGCACCGCGCGGGCGATCGGCGCGGCCACCGAGCCACCGGTAGCGGCCAGCGCCCGATCGCCACCGTTCTCCACGATCACCGCGATGGCGATCTTGGGGTTCTGTGCGGGGGCGAAGGCGATGTACCAGGCGTGTGGTGGCGTGTTGCGCGGATTGCTGCCGTGCTCGGCGGTTCCGGTCTTAGAGGCAATTTGGTACCGGGTTTGGCCGTGTCCGACGGTGTTGTCCTCCGACGCGATCATCAGGTTGGTCAGCGTCGACGCTACCTGGGCGCTGACGGCTTGTCCGACTGAGACGGGTTTATTTTTCGAGAGCTCGCTCAGATCGGGCCCCTGCAGCTGGTCGACCAGGTACGGCTCCATGCGGACGCCGCCGTTCGCGATGGTCGCGGCAATAACTGCATTGTCCAGTGGGGTGAGTGCGACGTCGCGCTGGCCGATGCTGCTCTGGGCCAGTGCGGCGTTGTCCGGAATGGTGCCGACGGTGCTCTCGGCCACCGGAATCGGGATGCCGCGGTGCGCGCCGATGCCGAATGCGGCGGCCTCATCCTTCAGATTCGAGGCGCCGACCTTGAGGCCGAGTTCGACGAAGGCGGTATTGCAGGATCTGCGGAAGGCCTCGGTGAGCGTCGCGGTCGGGCCGTTTCCGCAGGTCGAGCCGTTGTAATTCTCCAGCGTCGTGGTGGTGCCGGGCAGGGTGATGTTGGGTGCGGCGGTGAATTGGTCATCCGGGGTGGCGGTGCCGTTGGCCAACGCGGCGGCGGTGACGACCACCTTGAAGGTGGAACCCGGCGGATAGGTCTGCGACACAGCACGATTCAACATGGGTTGGCGCTGGTCCGCACTCAGCTCTTCCCAAGACTTGGTGCCCTGGGCGCCATCGTGGCCGGACAGCAGGTTGGGATCGTAGCTGGGGGTGGAGACCATGGTGAGAATCTTGCCGGTACTCGGCTCGATCGCCACCACTGAGCCGGTGAAGCCCTTCGCGGTCAACTGCTCGTAGGCCACCTGCTGCATCATCGGATCCAGCGTGGTGAGCACATTGCCGCCGCGTGGATCACGACCGGAGATCATGTCGATCAGGCGGCGCCCGAACAGCGAGTTGTCCGAGCCGTTGAGCACCGTATCCTCGGCACGCTCCAAACCCGTGCTGCCGTACTGCATCGAGTAGAAACCGGTGACCGGGGCGTACGCCGCCGGATCCGTCGGATAGGTGCGCAGGTACTTGTAGCGGTCCTCGGTCGCGACCGAACTGGCCAATACGGTGCCGCCCGCGGAGATCTGTCCGCGCTGGCGCGCGTACTCGTCGAGCAGTACGCGGGAGTTGCGTGGATCGGTGCGGTAGTCGTCGGCCTTGATCACTTGCACGTAGGTGGCGTTGATCAGCAGCGCGACGATCATGAGCATCACCGCGACCGCGACCCGTCGTAGCGGTGTGTTCATTCCTGCGGCCTCGCTTCCGGTTTGCGCAGGAGTTCGGTCGACGCCTCTGCGATCGGCGCCACCGCATCCTTCTTGCGCACCGGCGCCGGGGCACGGGCCGCGTCGGACACCTTGATCAACAGGGCCAGCAGTGCGTAGTTGGCCAGCAGCGACGAACCACCGTAGGACATGAACGGGGTGGTGAGGCCGGTCAGCGGAATCAGTTTGGTGACACCGCCGACCACCACGAACAGCTGGATCGCGATGGTGAAGGCCAGCCCTGCCGCCAGCAGCTTGCCGAAACTGTCACGCACGGCCAGCGCGGTCCGCAGGCCGCGCACCACGAACACCAGGAACAGCAGCAGCACCGCGGCGAGTCCGAACAGGCCGAGTTCCTCGCCGATGGTGGTGATGATGAAGTCGGTCTTGGCGAAAGGCACCTGAGAGGGCCGCCCGCTGCCCAGGCCGGTGCCCGCAAGTCCGCCGGTGGCCAATCCGAACAGCGACTGTGAGATCTGGTAGCCGGTGTTGTTGTAATCGGCGAACGGGTGCAGCCAGGTCTGCGTGCGCACCCGCACATGGCTGAAGGCCTGGTAGGCGAAGAAGAATCCGATGGTCAGCAGCACGCCGCCGATAACGAGCCAGCCGACGCGTTCGGTCGCGATGTAGAGCATCACCAGCACGGTGCTGAAGATCAACAGCGAAGTGCCGAGGTCCTTTTCGAAGACCAGTACCCCGATGCAGACGATCCAGACGACCAGGATCGGCCCGAGGTCGCGGGCGCGCGGGAACTCCATGCCGAGGAAATGCCGCCCGGCCGCGGTGAACAGATCGCGCTTGGCGACCAGCACCGAGGCGAAGAAAATGATCAGCAGGATCTTGGCGAATTCACCCGGCTGCACACTCAATCCGGGCAGCCGGATCCAGATCTTGGAGCCATTGGTCTCCGAATACGCACCCGGCAGCAATGCCGGAATCGTCAGCGCGACAAGGCCGATGAGGCCTAGGGTGTAGCTGTAGCGCGCCAGCGTTCGGTAATCGCGCAGCACGACCAGGATCGTGATGAAGATGATCATCCCCAGGCCGGTCCACAGGATCTGTTGATTGGCATCGGGGGAGGGAATCGGCCAGGAGTTGTACACGGCCGTTTGCGCATCGGCGAGATCGAGCCGATGGATCAGTACCAGGCCGAGTCCATTGAGCAGCGCCGCAATCGGAAGCAGGAGTGGATCGGCGAATGGAGCGAAGCGCCGCACTGCCAGATGTGCCACGGCGAACAGGGCGAGATAGGCGAGACCGTACTTGGCGATGTCCAAGGTGACCGATTGTTCCTGGCTCGCCTCCACCAGGAACAGTGAGATGGTGACGATCGCTGTCGCACCGGCGAGCAATAAGAGTTCGGCGTTGCGTCTGGTCGACGGCGGCGGCGCGGGCGCGAATCCGCCAGGAGGACTGGGAAAGGCCCCAGCGGACGGCGGTGCCGGAGCGGACATCAGTCCGTCACCCGGCAAGGCTCCCCCGCCGTCTGGGGGTTCGACGACGCGGTCGCCGTCGGGGTCTTGACGTCGGGGATCTTGGTCTCGCTCGGCTGCTGCGGTGCGGGCGGCTGATGGTTCTCGCCGGTCGGAGCAACAGGCGTGGGCGCGGGCGCACCGGGCGCTGCGGGCGGTTCGGCGGGCGGAACGACGCCGGGCTGGGGCACCGCCTCCTTGGGCGGGCAGACGGGCAGCAGTTCCTTCTGCGCCAGGGTCTGCATCTGCTTGCGGGCATCATCCAGCGAACCCGGCGGCAGACCCTTGTCAACCTGATCGCGCCCGGTCTGCTTGAGATCGGACACCTCGAGCGCCTTGCACCTCGCCGGCAGACCCTCATTGGGCTGCTTCAGCGTGAGGGTGCCGCTGGTGTCGACACAGCCGACCGATTCGACCTCGTGGATCGAATATCCGAGCACCGAACCCGGGAGTCCGCGCAGGATGACGACCTGGCCGCTATCCGCACCCACGTAGTAGTTGCTGCGAATCATCTTGTAGCCGACCAGCAATCCGACAGCCGCGGCCGCCACTAGGGCGACCGCCAGCAGAATCCAGCGCAGCCGGTGGGATTTACTCGGCGGCGGCGTCTCGGGCGGCACCGCGCCGCGAAAACCTCGCCGGTATCGAGGTGGCCCAATGATAGCTCCGCGCCTTTCAATCATCGATTCAATCAATGCTTGAATCGATGATTGGAATCGTGGTTGACTCGGTGCATGACGGAGCGGACAACGGCGACGGGGACGCGGGAGCGGCTACTGCTCGCGGCTGAGCGGCTATTGCTGACCGAGCGATATGACGACGTCTCGGTGCGGGCGGTGTGTGCGGCGGCGGGGGCGAATTCGGCCGCGGTGCACTATCACTTCGGGTCGAAGGAGGCGCTGGTCGCGGCGCTACTGGAGGATCGGCTCGGATCGCTGTGGGCCGAACGGCTGACCGAGGTGACCGATGCGCACGGATCGGTGGCGACGGTCGTGGACGCGGTGATCGAGCCGTTCATCGGGCTGGCGGCCGATCCGGTCGGGCGGCTGCACCTGCGGCTGCTGGCCCAGGTCGTCCTCGGACGGCATCCGACGGTGTGGCGTCGGCCGTGGTTCCGGATGGACGACTGGATCGGTTTGCTGCCGGAGGTGAGTGAATCCGAGAGTCGGCGGCGGTGGGCGTTGGCATTCGAATTGATCATCGTGCAGTTCGGTGGTGTCGAAACCGGGGAGCGTGAGATGTCGGACGAGGCGGTGCGCACACTGCGCGATTTCGTGGTCGCCGGACTCACCGCGACGACGGGACAGCAGAAATGAACGAGATATTCGCGCCGGCCACGCTGGGCCCGGTCACGTTGCGCAACAGGGTGATCAAGTCCGCGACCTTCGAGGGGCGGACGCCGAATGCGCTGGTCACCGACGAATTGATCGATTTCCATCGGGAAGTCGCGGCCGGTGGTGTCGGGATGACCACACTCGCCTACTGCGCCACGTCACCGGGCGGACGCACCGACCGCCATCAGATCTGGATGCGCCCGGAGGCCGTGCCGGGACTGCGCAAGCTCACCGACGCGGTGCACGCCGAGGGTGCGGCGGCCAGCGCCCAACTCGGACATGCCGGCCCGGTGGCCAATGCCGCATCCAATCGCGCACCCGCATTGGCGCCGAGTCGGATGTTCAGTCCACTCGGCATGCGCCCCATGCATGTTCCGGATCTGTCCGAAATTGCCACGGTCATCGCAGATTTCGCGAATGCGGCTCGACTGGCCGAGCAAGCGGGTTTCGATACGGTCGAAATCCATTTCGGTCATAACTATTTGGTGAGTTCGTTCCTGAGTCCGCTGCTGAATCGGCGCAAGGACCGCTATGGCGGATCCCCGGTCAATCGGGCCCGACTTGCTCGCGAGGTCGCGCTCGCGGTGCGCGAAGCGGTGGGCGACCGTTTGGCCGTCATTGCCAAATTGAATATGGAAGACGGTGTGCGCGGCGGACTTTCGGTTCCGGAATCGTTGCGGGTGGCGTCGTGGCTGGAGGCGGACGGTGCGTTGGACGCCCTGGAGTTGACCGCCGGTAGCTCATTGCTCAACCCGATGCTGCTGTTCCATGGCGCCGCACCGCGCAAGGAATTCGCGAAAGTGCTTCCCGCGCCCGCCCGATGGGGCTTTCGCCTGATGGGCCGGGCCTTCCTGCGTGAGTATCCGTATCGTGACGCGTACCTGCTCGAGCGCGCCCGCCAGTTCCGCAGTGAACTCTCGATGCCGCTGATCCTGCTGGGCGGTATTACCGACTTCGACACCATGCAGCGGGCAATGGCGGAGGGTTTCGATTTCGTCGCGATGGGGCGGGCGCTGCTGCGCGAACCGGATCTGCTGCGCCGCATCCAAGCCGATCAGCGCACGCGGTCGGCATGTATCCACTGCAACGAGTGCATGCCGACGATCTACACCCGGACCCGCTGTGTGTTGCGAGTCGATCAGGATCCACCGAGTTTGCCCAGGTAGCAAGTAACGTTGGCATTCGCGCGCCCGATGCCGGGCGAATTCTCGACTGCTGTTTCGATGCTGCCTGGAAACGATCGGAGACTGCGGTGTCTGCGTCACGCGACTGGAGCGACGAACTCGCCGGGTCGGCGCGGTGGCTGCTCATTGCCTTCCCGATCACCGCCGTCGTCTTTCTCCTTGTCGCGGCATTATTGCTGCGGATCACCGTATGGGGTCGACATTTCCGGATCGTCACCGGCGCGTTCTTCACCGGTAGCGCGGCATTGCGCAGTGTCCCGTTGGTCGCGGTGCTGATGTTGAGTGCCATTTTATCGGTCCGGGTGCAGGTGCTGCTGTCCTATCAGGGCAATGACATGTTCTCGGCCCTACAGCGTGCCGCCCAGGCGATGGGGCGCCGTGACGGCCCCGGGCTCGATGCCGCCCAGAACGCGTTCTGGCATTCGCTGGCCATCTTCGCCTTGCTCGCTTCCGTCGAGGTGTTGCGCACTCAGTTGGATTTCTATCTCGGTCAGGTCTTCGAAATCGGCTGGCGCCGTTGGCTTACCGACCATCTCACCGAAACGTGGATCGGGGATCGGGCCTTCTATCGGACCCGATTTATCGACCATCCCATCGATAACCCGGACCAGCGCATCCAGCAGGATGTCGGCGATATGATCGCGAGTGCCCGGACGCTGTCGCTCGGGGCCGTCACCGCTGTTGTGTCGGTGGTGTCCTTCAGCGAGATCCTTTGGCACCTTTCGGAGCCGCTGTATCTTTTCGGCGTCGAAATTCCACGGGCCATGGTGTTCCTGGTGTTCGTCTACGTGCTGGTGGCCACGGCCGTCGCGTTCTGGCTCGGCCGTCCACTGATCGGGCTCGGCTTCCGATATCAGGCCGTCACGGCCGACTTCCGCTATGCACTGGTCCGATTGCGCGAGAACGCGGAACGCATCGCGTTCTACCGCGGCGGGGGCGCGGAAAGTATGGGATTGCGTACGCTATTCGCGGAAGTGCTGCGCGTCTACTATCGCCTGGTCCTGTTCACTACCCGTTTCATCGGCTGGAATGAGGCGGCGACGGAGACGGCCAAGGTCTTTCCTTGGCTCATCCAGGCGCCGCACTTCTTCGTCGGGACGCTCACACTCGGCGATGTCAATCAGACCGGTTCCGCATTCGGGCAGATCCAGGAGTCGCTGTCGTTCTTCCGCAACAGCTACAGCCAATTCGCGGCCTTCCGCGCGACCATGCTGCGTCTGTACGGTCTCGTCGAGGCAAGTGCGCAATCGCGCGAACTGCCCACCATCGGCGTGCGTGCGTTGGACGGTTCGGTGGAGTTGACAAAGGTCGACGTGTCGAAGCCCGACGGCGTTGTCCTGATCGAGGAGTTGAATCTGCGGCTGCGCAGCGGGGATGCGGTGGTCGTCAAGGGGCTTTCCGGGACCGGCAAGACGACGCTGTTGCGCGCCATCGCGGAGATGTGGCCCTATACCAGTGGTGTAGTCGGTCGACCGGAGGCCAGCGGCACCTTGTTCCTCTCGCAACTTCCGTATATCCCGCTGGGCGATCTGCGCACGGCCGTCACCTATCCCGCGGCACCCGAGAGCGCCACCGATGCGGAGCTGAGTGCCGCCCTGACCAAGGTACAACTCGGGCATCTGGCAATCAGATTGGACGAGGAGGCCGATTGGGCGAATATCCTCTCGCCCGGTGAACAGCAGCGATTGGCATTCGCTCGGATTATCCTGATCCGTCCCGAGGCGGCATTCCTGGACGAGGCGACCTCGGCCGTGGACGAAGGTTTGGAATTCGCCCTCTACACTCTCATCCGCACCGAACTCCCCGACATCATTTTGTTCAGCACCGCCCACCGCACAACGGTCGATCAGCACCACACCGCCCGGCTCGAACTCACCGGCGGTGGCGGGTGGTTGTTCGCGCCGAATTACCCCGGTAAACGGTGAGCTGTCTACAACTTGTAACCGATCCGGCGCAGCAACTGTTTGCGGTCGCGCTGGTCGTCCGGACCTTCGACACCCAGCGGTGCGCCACCGTCGACAACGCCGAGAATCCCCCGTCCCAGCTCGGTCTCGGCAATCAGGACCTCAACCGGATTGGCTGTCGCACAATAGATTCCGCAGACCTCGGGAACTAGCCGCACCGCATTGAGCACATTGACCGGATACCCCTCGCGTAGAAAGACGATGAACGAATGTCCCGCGCCCAGCGCGACCGCATTCTTGGTGGCGAGTTCGGTCAGCTCATCGTCATTACCGGAGGTCCGGACCAATCGCGGCCCCGACGCCTCACAGAATGCCAACCCGAACCGCAGATGCGGACTGATCCCAACCAGTGCCTCGTGCAGATCCTCAACGGTCTTGATGAAGTGAGCCTGCCCGATGATGACATTGAGATCGTCCGGCTTATCGATGTGTACCGAAGTCAGCTCCATTGCCCTATCCTGCGCCGCCTGCGCGCTTGTGCACCAGGGCGACACGCCCTTGCCTGCGGGACCGCCGGGGCGCCGACCAGCGAAAAGCCGATCATTCGCGCGGTGGGTGTCGATCCCGGGATGCCGACGCAGTCATGAGAGCCCTTGTCTGCGACTGGGTTCGGCGCAGGCGCGGTGCGGTGTCACATTTGCGTCATTACCTGGCGAAAGTGGGATGTGATCAACCGTCGAGTACGTTCTGAAGGATGAGTTCACGGGTGCGGTCGGCCGCCAGCGGCACGGGAGTGTCGCTGCCGATTCCGGCCGACCGATACCGACCGGGTGTGCGAGTCGCGGTGTTCATACTGTTCGACCACGTCGTAAGCCGTTGTCGCTGTGCGCGGTTCGGCGACCTCGGCGCGGTTGCGGTGGGCGGCCATCGCGAATGCCAAGTACGGTGTCGGGATGCCGTATTGACATCGAAACCCGGGGGAGTTCGAAACGAGAATGTGTCGAAGTATGTATTTTGATCGAACCCGGCGCCTGCGGATGGCAGTCGGCGGTACCGCGCTGACTGGACTGCTCGTCCTGGTCGGATGCGGTGCGGACACCGGTAGGAATTCGGTAGCGCAGACCAGCATCACCGCGGCCGCGGCGCATACCGACCAGCAGCAACTGTCCTTCACCGTGCCGGGCACGCTGGCGGCCGGATTCCAGGAACTGCAGGTGAGTGTGCACGGCAAGCTCGGCATGGCGGTCATGCCGGTCGGCGGCCAGAAGATGGTGACCTTCGGCGACTGGACCACCGGACCCGCCTGGTCGACGATGAAGGTTCCGTTGACGATCGCCGCATTCCGCAAGAGCTCGACGAGTTCGAGCTATGCGGCGACCGCTGCGATCACCCAGTCCGACAATGCGGCGGCGGATACCCTCTGGCAGTCGCTCGGTACCGGCCAGGATGCGGCCAAGGCGGTCGAGACCGTCCTGCGCGAGGGCGGCGATACCAAGACCACGGTGCCCGCCACCAAGGTCCGATCGGATGCCTCGGCATTCGGGCAGGCGGACTGGGCGCTGACCGAGCAGGTCAGATTCGCCTCCCGACTACCGTGTCTGCCACAGGCCGCGGGTGTGATCGACCTGATGGAGCAGATCACGTCGAGTCAGCGCTGGGGCCTCGGCGGGCTCGCCGGCGCGGAATTCAAGGGCGGCTGGGGCCCGGATACCTCCGGCTCCTATTTGGTTCGTCAGTTCGGTCTGATCGAGGGACCGGGCGGTCGGATAGCGATCGCCATTGCCGTACAACCCGATTCGGGCTCATTCTCCGACGGTATGAACATCCTGGATCGACTGGCCACGGTGATCTCACAGCATCTCGATGAACTATCCGGTGGCGCCTGTTCCTGATCGGGCGCGGTGCCATACAGCGGCGTTCGCCTGCGCGGCCATGATGGCTGCGCAGGCGGCGACCTGAGCGCGCACACTGGACCGGGTAACGGCGGCACCCGACAATCCCGACTTATCGGATGAGGTCGCCGGACCACGACCGTGGGGTCGTGGCCGCGAGGTGGAGGTAGACGGGGTGGACGACACGGAGTCGCGGGCCGGTACGCGATTCGGCCCCTACGAATTGCGCGCCCTGCTCGGCCGCGGCGGTATGGGGGAGGTCTACGAGGCATACGACACGGTCAAGGACCGGGTGGTTGCGGTCAAACTGCTGCCGGTGGGACTGGCGGGCGATCCGCGGTTCCAGCGGCGGTTCCGGCAGGAATCCCGGGTTGCCGCCCGGCTGGCCGAACCGCACGTCATCCCGATCCACGACTGGGGCGAGATCGAGAGTGTCCTCTATATCGATATGCGACTGGTTCGCGGCAGTGATCTGCGCTCGGTGCTGCGGGACAAGGGTCCGCTGAGCCCCGCCCGCGCGGTCGGCATCATCGAACAGGTCGCGGCCGCGCTCGATGCCGCGCATGCCGAGGGCTTGGTGCATCGCGACGTCAAACCGGCCAATATTCTGGTCACCCCCTCGGATTTTGCGTACCTCGCCGATTTCGGCATCGCCCGCTCCGAAAGCGATCCGAGCGTGACCGCGACCGGCCAGGCCATCGGCTCCTATAGCTATATCGCGCCGGAACGATTCGATATCACCCCGATCGGCGGCACCGCCGACGTCTACTCACTGGCCTGCGTGCTATTCGAATGCCTCACCGGTGCCCAACCTTTCCCATCGGACGGCATGAGTTCGCTTATCCGGGCTCATCTTTCGACACCGCCACCACGGCCGACCACCATGCGTGCCGAACTGCCCGCCGCACTGGACGAGGTGATCTCGCGCGGCATGGCCAAGGAGCCCGCCGATCGCTACCCGACGGCCGGTGCGCTGGCCGCGGCGGCTAGGGCGGCGGTCTCGGGCACATCGTCGCTGCCGAATTCGGAATTGCCGACCGCGCAGATATCCCAGCGCCCGTCGCGCGCCCCGGCCACCGTCGTATTTCCGGCATTCGGACCTGAATCGACGGTGGGGCGTCAGTCGGCGGGCGGAGCGTCCTCGCCAGGTGGGCCGCGGTCGGTGGCGGGACCGCCATCCATCAGTGGGCCGCGACCGATCGCCGAGCCGCAGCCGACCAGGGGACAGCGGTCGACCAGTGGGCCGCAGTCACCCAGTGTGCGGCAGTCGACCATAGGGTCGCAGTCGTCCAAGGGGTCGCAGTCGCCCGGTGTATCGCAGTCGTCCAAGGGGTCGCAGTCACCCGGTGTATCGCAGTCGTCCAAGGGGTCGCAGTCGCCCGGTGTATCGCAGTCGTCCAAGGGGTCGCAGTCACCCGGTGTGCCGCCGTTGACCAAGGGGCCACAGGCACCCAGCAGGCTGCATCCAACCGGTGGCCCACACCCGACCGGCAGCCCGCATTCAACCAGCGGCCCGCAGCCGATCACCGGGCTGGAGTCGACGATCGTGCCCCGGCATCCATCGGATCCGATACTCGACGCCACCACCGAGGCCCTCGCGAAAACCTCCGGCATGCCGATGCCCCAATCCGACGCACCGTATCCACCGGATCGGTCACCGACGTCCGCGCGCCGATCGCGGCGCGTCGGGTGGGTCGTCGCGGCACTGGTGGTCCTCGTCATCGCGGGCGCTGTCGGCTGGTATGTGCGCAACGGTTTCGGCGAGCATTCCGCGCAGCCGACCACGTCCGCCCGCCTGCCCGCAGGTGCCAAGCCGTGCGCCCAGCTCTATCCGGCCCTCGGCCGCTTCACGTCATCCGCGATCGGCACCACGGTCACCAGCTGCGCCTTCGCCGAGGAGGTCCGCAAGGCGTACGCCGACGGTGGCGACACCGCCATCACCGACCGCTCGATCAGTGCGCACAGCCCGGTCAGCAATCGCGACTACACAATGAATTGCACCGCTGGTGATCAATTCGCGACCTGTAGCGGCGGCGAGAACGCGATTGTCTATGTGTATTGAGGCATAGCCGTTACCCAAGGTTCATGGGGGTGCGGCCACATGATCGCGCAAAGCGGTGCAAGATATGCGCCATGCGCATCGGAGTCTTGACCGGAGGCGGCGACTGTCCAGGACTGAACGCGGTCATCCGTGCCATCGTTCGCACCGCGAACGGACGCTACGGCGACGCGATCATCGGCTTCGAGGACGGCTGGCGCGGCCTACTGGAAAATCGAAAGATCACCATCCACAACGACGATCGCACCGACCGCCTGCTCACCAAGGGCGGCACCATGCTCGGCACCGCCCGTACCAATCCCGATAAGCTGCGCGCCGGATTGGACCAGATCAAGCGGACCCTCGACGACAACGGCATCGAGGCGCTGATCCCCATCGGCGGCGAAGGCACGCTCACCGCGGCCAGCTGGCTGTCCGATGAGGGCGTCCCGGTGGTCGGCGTACCGAAGACCATCGATAACGACATCGACTGCACCGATGTCACTTTCGGCCACGACACCGCGCTGTCCATCGCCTCCGAGGCGATCGACCGGCTGCACACCACCGCGGAATCGCATCAGCGCGTCATGCTGGTCGAGGTGATGGGCCGGCACGCGGGCTGGATCGCGATCAACTCGGGGATGGCGGCGGGCGCACATCTGACACTGGTCCCCGAGGTGCCCTTCGATGTGGACGAGGTGTGCACGATGATCAAGCGCCGCTTCCAACGCGGAGACAAGCATTTCATCTGCGTGGTCGCCGAGGGCGCGCATCCCGCCCCGGATACCGGTTTCGCGCTGCGCGAAGGGGGTATCGACGAATTCGGCCACGAGCGGTTCACCGGTGTCGCCCAGCAGCTCGGCCCCGAGATCGAACGCCGCATCGGCAAGGAGGTCCGCACCACGGTGCTCGGCCACGTCCAGCGCGGCGGCAGCCCGACCCCGTACGACCGGGTGCTGGCCACCCGCTTCGGATTGCACGCCGCCGAGGCCGTACATGCCGGGCATTTCGGTCAAATGGTCGCGCTGCACGGCACTTCCATCGATTTGGTGCCGTTATCCGAGGCCACCAAGCAGCTCAAGCGCGTACCCGAGGATCGATATCGCGAAGCCGAGGCGTTTTTCGGCTAGTTGTTGCACAATCGAGACCTGCCGAATCGGTTGTGGCACAGCTACTCTGGTCACCGTGGCTCAACTCCGGGTATCCGATCTGCCCACCGATGCTGTCGCGGTGTTCCGCCGCCGTGCCCGTGCCGCGGGTATAGCGGTCGAGGATGTCGTTCGTCAGGAACTGATCGCGATGGCGCGTAGGCGAACTTCGGTGGACACGATCGTGGAATTCCTGGAGTCCCAGGGCCGTGATCTGACTCCGGCATTCGACTCCGCCGCACTGACGCTCATCCAGGTATACGACCTGCCCGCCGACGTGCTCGGCATGTTCGGCCGCCGGGCTCGGGCCGCCGAACTGCCGCTCGGTGCCTTCGTGCGCCGGGAACTGCTGGCGGTCGCGCGGCGCGGCGGCGTACCGGATGCGATCCTGGAATTCCAGGAGGCGCAGGAGGACGACCCCACGCTGGAACTCGATATGGAAGCGATCGCCGCGGCGGTTCGATACGCGCGCGGGGCGTGAGGAGTGCGGTGCTGTCGGCATCGTGTTTTCGCCGGAACCGGTCGCAGGGGTCGGTAGTCTTGCGGCATGCGCAATGGGCGATGGTTCGTCTCGGTTGTGTTCCTGATCGTCACCGTGGTGGTGGGGTGCTCGTCATCCGATAAGGGTGCGCCGCCCTCGCTCACCGGAGACTGGCACGGCGCCATCGAAGCGCCCGGTGCGCCGCTGTCGGTCGGGGTGAGCTTTGCCGATAACGGCAGCGCCACCATCGACATTCCGCTGCAGGGTGTGCACGGCGCGCAGTTGAAAGATGTTTCCACGCAACCGGATCGGGTGGCATTCGCGATTCCCGACGTGCCGGGCGACCCGGCATTCGCGGGCAAGTTCGACAAGGGTTCCGACCGTATCGTCGGCGAGTTCCGTCAGGCGGGGCAGAGCCTGCCGCTGACGCTGCAACCGGGCAAGGTCGAGCAGGCCACGCGCCCACAGGAGCCGAAACCGCCGTATCCGTACCGATCCGAGGATGTCACCTACCGCAATGGCGATATCACCATCGCGGGCACACTGACCGAGCCCGAGGGCAACGGACCGTTTCCGGCGATTCTGCTGATCTCCGGCAGCGGCGCACAGGACCGCAACGAAGAACTCATGGGCCACAAGCCTTTTCTGCTGCTGGCCGATACGTTCACCCGCGCGGGCTACGCCGTACTGCGCACCGATGACCGCGGCGTCGGCGGCACCAGCGGCAAACTCGATAACGCCAACTACACCGACCTGGCCGATGACGCCGCGGCCGGTGTGAAGTTCCTGCGTGCCCGTCCGGACATCGACCCGGCCCACGTCGGCCTGTTCGGCCACAGCGAGGGCGGCTACCTCGCACCGCTGGTGGCCGCGCGCCCGGACAGCGGCATCGCCTTCGCGATCCTGATGGCCGGTCCGTCGGTACCGGGCTGGGAGGTGCTGATCGAACAGAACCGCGCACTGCTGACCGCGGCCGGCGCACCGCAGTCGCGGGTGGATGAGCAGGTCGCCTACATCACCGACTGGACCAACCTGATCCGCTCCGGCGATCTCGCCGGAGCCAAGGATCTCGGCCAACGGCACAACGAGTCCCTCCCGCCGGAGCAGCGCGCGTCCGCCGACGTGCTCAACGCCTACAACACGCCCTATATGGCGGCCTTCATCAGTTACGATCCGGCGCCCGCACTCTCGGCCCTGCACATCCCGGTCCTCGCGTTCTTCGGCACCAAGGACCTGCAGGTGCTCGCCACCCAGAACGAGCAGCCGATGCGCGATCGCCTCGCCGCCGATCCCGACGCCACCGTGCACGTGTTCCCCCGCCTCAACCACCTCATGCAACCCGCGAACTCCGGCCTGCCCAGCGAGTACACCACCATCGAAACCACCATCTCGCCCGAGGTCCTCGGCTACGTCACCGCGTGGCTGTCGCAGCACGCCCCGACCCGCTGACCAACCGCGTGGCGGGGCCGGTGAGCGGGTCAATAGACTGATCGCTATGAGCGAGCGCAGCGAGCCAACAATCGGCACAGCCGCCATGGGTGCGGTCATGACGGAGCCGAGCGTCAGCGAGGCGGAGTCATGAGTGCCCCCACCGTCGACTTGATGGACTATGCCGATGTCATCGACCGGTTCGAGCCGGTGCTCGGCATGGAGGTTCACGTCGAGCTCAACACCGCGACCAAGATGTTCTGCGGTTGCCCGACCGAGTTCGGCGCGGCTCCCAACACTCAGGTATGCCCGGTATGCCTCGGTCTGCCCGGCTCGCTGCCGGTGGTGAATCAGCAGGCCGTGGAGTCGGCGGTTCGGATCGGACTGGCGCTGAATTGCTCGATCACCCCGTGGGGCCGCTTCGCGCGCAAGAACTACTTCTACCCGGATCAGCCGAAGAACTACCAGATCAGCCAGTACGACGAGCCGATCGCCACCAACGGACACCTCGACGTTGTGCTCGACGACGGCAGTACCTTCCGCGTCGAGATCGAGCGCGCGCATATGGAGGAGGACACCGGCAAGTCCACCCACATCGGTGGCGCGACCGGTCGCATCCACGGCGCGAGCCATTCGCTGCTGGACTACAACCGGGCCGGAGTGCCGCTCATCGAGATCGTCACCAAGCCGGTCACCGGCGCGGGGGAGCGGGCGCCGGAGGTGGCGCGCGCGTATGTGACCGCATTGCGTGAAGTTCTGAAGTCGCTGCAGGTATCCGACGTCAAGATGGAGCAGGGCTCGCTGCGCTGCGATGCCAATGTCTCGCTGATGCCCATCGGCGCAACGGAATTCGGCACCCGCACCGAGACCAAGAACGTCAACTCGCTCAAGAGCGTCGAGGTCGCGGTCCGCTTCGAAATGCGCCGGCAGGCCGCCATTCTCGCCGACGGCGGCTCGATCCTGCAGGAGACCAGGCACTTCAACGAGGCCGACGGCACCACCTCGTCCGGCCGGGTCAAGGAAACCTCGGAGGATTACCGCTACTTCCCCGAGCCGGACCTGGAACCCGTTGCGCCCGCCCAGGATTGGGTGCAGCAGCTGCGCGGCACCATTCCGGAGTACCCGTGGTTGCGCCGCGCGCGCATCCAGTCCGACTGGGAGCTGTCCGATGAGGTCATGCGCGACCTGGTCAACGCGGGCGCGCTGGATCTCATCATCGCCACCGTCGACGCGGGCGCCCCGGTCAACGACGCCAGGTCGTGGTGGGTCGCCTACCTCACCGAAAAGGCCAAGGAGCGTGAGGTTTCGCTGGAGGACCTGCCGATCACGCCCGCCCAGGTGGCCGAGGTGATCAAGCTCGTCGAATCGAAGACGGTGAACAACAAGGTCGCCAAGCAGGTTGTCGACTTCGTATTGGCGGGTGCGGGCGATCCGGCGCAGATCGTCGAGGCCAAGGGCCTCGGCATGGTCAGCGACGAGACCGCGCTGCAGGCCGAGGTGCAGAAGGCACTGGAGGCCAATCCGGATATCGCGGAGAAGATCCGTTCGGGCAAGGTGCAGGCCGCTGGCAAGATCGTCGGTGATGTCATGAAGGCCACCCGCGGCCAAGCGGACGCGGCGCGAGTACGCGAACTCGTGCTCGCGGCGTGCGCCTGAGTTTCGGCTGCCGCCAACGCGACTGGACCGGTCCTTCGGGACCGGTCCAGTTGCGTATGGGCTCGCTAGTCCGGGCCGACGCCTGACGACGGCGGCGGGATCTTGATCACCCGATCGTCAAAGGGGCCGTGATTGTCGTCATTGTTGACCGTGGTCGCCCAGATGGTGCCGTCACCACCGGCCGCCGCCCCGCCGAGCCTGCCGTATTTGTCCTGCACGATGAAGGTCGGCGCGGCGGTCACCGCGTGGGTGTTCGCATCCGGATTCGCGATGGCGAGCGCCTTCGCCCCCGACATTGCGATGGCCACCACATCCGGACCGGCCGCGCAGCCCGCGACGCCGGGCCGATCCGGCCAGGTCCAGGCGGTAGTGACGGTTCCGTCCTTGGCCAGGTGCTGCAGCCGGTCCTCGGTCGCGGTGCGGTCGGTGATCCAGACGCTGTCCTTGCCGTCATCGCAGAGATCGCCCGCGATGCCGAGACCGGAGACCACGACCTCCGGATTGGCGCCGGGTGACGGCGAGTTGATCCGCAGCACCTTGCCAGCCAGCGACGACGGGGCGCTGGCCAGACCGGGATTGCCGGCATTGCCGGTCAGCACCAGCAGTTCGGTCGGCGAGACGAATTCCAGCGCACCGTGATTGCCAACGGACCCCTTCGGAATTCCGGTCAGGATGTCCTTCGGCGGGCCGTTCTCGGCGATGCGCACCACCCGGTTGTCGGTCGCGGTGGTGATGTAGGCGTAGATGAGTCCGTCCTCGCGGTAGGTCGGCGAGAGCGCGATATCGGTGATGCCGCCGTCACCGGAGCCGTCCACGTCGACCTGGTTGACCAAGACCGGAGGCGACTGCGGATCGCTCGGATCCACCGCGACGGTCTTGTAGATGCGACCGGTGCGCCGCTCGGCGACCATGGCGTCCTCGCCGAACGCGATGATCCCGCCGGTGGAGTCCAGGCAGGTGGTGATCACATTCGGGTCCGGATCGATGCACGGACCGGTCGGGCGCGGACGCGGCGAGGGATTCTGCTGCGGCGTTTTGGGCTCGGCGGGGCTGAAGGTCGGTTCAGGTGTGAAGGGGCTGGAGGCGGAATCGTCGAACCGAGCGCAGCCGACCAGCAGGACGGAGCCCAGCGCCAGGCTCAGGGCGATACGGCCCACGACAACCAAACTCATGGTTCAGACGTTACGGAAACCGCAGCCGATGTGCTGCTCCGGGTCGAGAAACGGACACGCCGTCGCATGCGCACCGCACACCGGCGCGCGCGTCGGCATAGGGTATCGACCGTGACCGAGAAGCCGAAAGACACATCCGCGCCCAGCATCGAGGGCGCGTTGACGGATGAGCAGTCGGCGGTGTCATCCACCGGTCGTGGCGTGACCAGCCCCTATGATTCACCCACCGGCGTGATGCCCAGACTGAACCTGCCCTCCGATACCCCGCCGAGCGGCCGAGGTCCCGAACTGGCGAAAGACGTGCCGCGCACGGAAGAGGAGCTCGGTCTCGATCCCGAGATCCCCTCGGTCGGCGAACAAACCAGGGCCAATGACACCGCGAACGCCGCCTACGCCTACGCCAGCATCCCGCCCGCATCGAACGGTCCTGGCGAGCCGAGCCGCCCGCTGCGCCGCCGCAATGGCGATGTCCGCCGCGGCACACTCGATCTCGGCCTGTTCGTGCTGCGGCTGGTGGTCGGCGGCACCTTCATCTATCACGGCCTGCAGAAGCTCACCGGCTGGTTCAACGGACCCGGCCTGGACGGCACCCGCGACATGATGGCCGCAGGCGGCTGGGACCACGCGACGCTGTCCACCATCCTGGTCATCGCCGGTGAACTCGGCGGTGGCGCACTGCTCGTACTCGGCCTGGCCAGTCCGTTGGCCGCGGGCGCGGTACTGGCGGTGATCATCGACGCGTGGCTGTGGAAGCAGGGCATGGTTGCGGGCTTCCAGTACAAGTCCTCGGTCAAGAGCGGCGTCGAGCTGGAGTCCATCCTCGCGGGCACCGCCGTCGTCCTGCTGCTGACCGGCCCGGGCCGCCTATCCTTCGACCGCAACCGCGGCTGGGCCACCCGCCCCGCCTTCGGCTCCTTCGCCGTCCTGACCCTCGCGATCGCCGCCGCCATCGGCACCTGGTATTGGCTGCACGGCGGCAACCCGCTGACCGGCATTGGTCCGTTCTGATCCGCCTCCCCGAATATTCAGGCCATACCAGTTGGGTGCCCACGCGGCCCGCGTTCAGGTCCTGCGTTGGGTGCCCCGCTGGGTTTCGGGAGTACCCGACGAGTTACCCATGTCCTGACGAAATCAGTTGTCACTGAAACACGAATGGCGTTCCTCGCATGCACACGAGGAACGCCGTTCGTTCTCACGGCACTCGGACTGCGCTCTCGGACAATGGGATCGCAGTACCGATCACTTCGACAGGGGCGCAATCGTGTGCCCATGATGTCGAGCGTGCCGCGCGAATCACACTCGAGCCCAATGGGAAACAGCGTTTCGTGAGGTCAGTGCCTGCGGTTCGGCAAGTGCTGCGACGACGGATGAATCCCCTACGGGCACTGAAGAACGGCGTCCCACCCCGAACGAGGTGAGACGCCGCTTGTCCGTCGGATCTGGATCAGGGCACCTGGCGAACCGCGCCCTTGTCGGCCGAGGTGGCCAGGGCTGCGTAGGCACGAAGGGCGGTGGTGACCGGGCGGATACGGTCGACCGGCTGCCAAGGGCGTTCGGAGGCATCCATTTTCGCGCGGCGCTCGGCCAGGGTCGCCTCGTCCACCAGTACCTCGAGGGTGCGGGTCTTGACGTCGATGCGGATCTGATCGCCGTCCTCGATCAGGCCGACCGCGCCACCCGCGGCGGCCTCGGGGGACATGTGGCCGATAGACAGGCCGGAGGTGCCGCCGGAGAACCGGCCGTCGGTAATCAGCGCGCACTCCTTGCCGAGGCCCGCGCCCTTGAGGAATGCGGTGGGGTGCAACATCTCCTGCATACCGGGCCCACCCTTGGGACCCTCGTAGCGGACCACGATCACATCGCCCGGCTTGATCTGCTTGCCGAGGATCGCCGAGACCGCGGCCTCCTGGGATTCGACCACCACGGCCGGGCCCTGGAAGGAGAACAGTTCCTCGTCGATGCCCGCGGTCTTGAGGATCGCGCCATTGGGGGCGATATTGCCGCGCAAGACAACCAGACCACCCTCGACGGTGTAGGCATGCGCCTTATCGCGGATGCAGCCGCCCTCGGCGTCGGTGTCCAGCGACGACCAGCGGTTGTTCGTGGAGAACGGCTCGGTGGTGCGCACGCCGCCGGGTGCGGCGTGGAACAGTTCGATGGCTTCCTCGGATGCCTTGCCGGAGCGAATATCCCAGGTGTCGAGCCATTCGTCGAGGCTGGCGGTGTGCACCGTGGTCACGTCGGTCTCCAGCAGACCGGCGCGGCGCAGCTCGCCGAGGATGGCCGGAATGCCGCCGGCGCGGTGCACATCTTCCATGTGGTAGTCGGAATTGGGCGACACCTTGGACAGGCACGGCACCTGGCGGCTGATCTCGTCGATGGTCTGCAGATCGAAGTCGATCTCACCCTCCTGCGCGGCGGCCAGGGTGTGCAGCACGGTATTGGTGGAACCACCCATCGCCACGTCCAGGGCCATCGCATTGCGGAAGGCCTTGGCATTGGCCACATTCCGGGGCAGCACCGATGCGTCGTCCTCGCGGTACCAGCGATTGGCGATATCGACGATCACCGTGCCGGCCCTCTCGAACAGCGCGTGGCGGGCCGCATGGGTGGCCAGCGTCGACCCGTTGCCGGGCAGTGCGAGTCCGAGCGCCTCGGTGAGGCAGTTCATCGAATTCGCGGTGAACATGCCTGAGCAGGAACCACAGGTCGGGCAGGCGCTGCGCTCGACCTCGCTGAGTCCTTCCTCGCTGACATTCATATTGGCGCTGGCCGCGATCGCGGTGATCAGATCGGTCGGCGCCTGCGCGACACCGCCGACGACCACGGCCTTACCGGCCTCCATCGGCCCACCTGAGACGAAGACGGCCGGAATGTTCAGGCGCATGGCGGCATTGAGCATGCCCGGCGTGATCTTGTCGCAGTTGGAAATGCACACCAGCGCGTCGGCGGTGTGCGCATTGGCCATGTATTCGACCGAATCGGCGATGATCTCGCGCGAGGGCAGCGAATAGAGCATGCCGCCGTGGCCCATCGCGATGCCGTCGTCGACCGCGATGGTGTGGAACTCCCGTGGCACACCGCCCGCGGCGCGCACCGCGTCGGCGACGATCTCACCGACATTCTTCAAATGCACGTGGCCCGGTACGAACTGGGTGTAGGAGTTCGCGATGGCGACGATCGGCTTGCCGAAGTCGGTGTCGGTCATACCGGTGGCGCGCCAGAGTGCGCGCGCGCCTGCGGCATTGCGGCCGATGGTGGTTGTGCGTGAACGAAGCGGTGGCATGTATCGATCCTCGGGAGGTCGCGGGGGCTGATGTGCGACTGCGCGGAGTTCGCTCAATGAGCAAATTCAACGACCGACCACGTTACTCCCGCGCGCGGGCGGGCCTTTCGTGGCGGTCGACGGCGCTGATCGCCATCGGTCTGTGGTTCGGGATGGTGTCGCCGCGAGGGTGTCGTCGGCGCGGACGGTGTCATCGGCCGTGTCCGCTCCGGCACCGTCGGTATCCATCGGTCCGGTGCGCGCGGGCGGGGATTGTCCGTCCGACGCGGTCACCGGACCGCGCATCCGTCAGCGAGCCTACCGGCGGCGGTCGCTGTTCCCGCTGCCGGTGAATCGCTACGAGTCGGAGTCGCGTGCCTCGGTCTGGGAGTCGCGTGCCTCGGCCTCGGCGGCAGGTGCCTTGGTGTCGGCGGCAGGTGCCTTGGTGTCGGGGGCAGGTGCTTCGGTATCGGCGGCAGACTCCTCGGCCGTCTTCGCCTCGGACTCGCGCTCGGCCTCCCGCGCGGCGGCCTCCGCCGCGAACAGATCCGGAATCCGGCCGTTCGACGCCCGGATCAGATCGCGCAGCCGGTCATAGCTGACCGCGGGGAGTTTCACATCCCTGTCGTCGGTCAGATGGGCACGCACGAACCCGCGCTTGGGAATGCTGACGCCCGCGACCTGTGCCCAGTCGAGGTGTCGCGAACCGAAAACAGTGCGCAGATCCAACCCGTCTTCCGACACCGTGGTGCGCGTGCGCGCGATCCACACCGCCGCCGCGACCGGCAGCAGCAGTAGCCACCACAGCCCGACCGGCCAGCCGACGAAGGCGAAGAATACGCAGAACAGCAAGACGACCACACCGAGATAGGCCATCTGCGTAATGCGGATGACCTGCGCCGTCTGCTTCGGCTCGGTCGGTTCCGGCGAACTACCCGTCTCCGATCCCGCCGCGGGCGTATGGGACGATTTAGCCGGTGGCACGGACTGATGCGGTGATGACACACCACCATCCTCGCATCATGGTGAACGGACTCGAGCACCCGCTCGGTCTCACATAATGAGACCTGTTTGACTGATCGACTCGCGCACACATACCGTCATGCGCGTGAATCGAATCGAGTTGCTCGTAATCGGCCGGCGCGTCCAGCGTTGAGCCTGACTACCTGAGTCGAATACGTCAGCTCGCGTTGCGACGCGCCACCCTCGAACAGCCCTGCGCTGTCGGGGGCTTTTTTGTGTTCGGGACAAAAGTCCTGGCACGTGGCCGCTTCGCAAGGCACCACGTGCAAGCACAATTGTCCGGGGTCTAGTACGAACAGTTAGGAACGAAGACGGTGAGTGCACCAACCGCACGGCCCGGGCCCTCGGCCCGCAGGCCAGCGCCTTCGGCGAATCAGCCGGCCGTGGCCGCTGGTAGTCCGACGACCGCGGCGAACCGCCGCCAGGTCCCGCCCGAGCGGGTCACCGGCGCGCAGTCCGTCGTCCGCTCCCTGGAGGAGCTCGGCGTCGACACGGTATTCGGCATTCCCGGCGGCGCGATTCTCCCGGTCTACGACCCGCTCTTCGATTCCACCAAGGTCCGTCACGTTCTCGTCCGGCACGAACAGGGCGCGGGGCACGCGGCGACCGGTTATGCGCAGGCCACCGGCAAGGTCGGCGTCTGCATGGCCA
The DNA here is from genome assembly GCF_040614395.1 of Nocardia sp. NPDC005998. Lineage (NCBI taxonomy): Bacteria > Bacillati > Actinomycetota > Actinomycetes > Mycobacteriales > Nocardiaceae > Nocardia > Nocardia sp. NPDC005998. Next base: position 247,654 of record NZ_JBEXUI010000002.1, read on the forward strand.
CCTCGGGTCCGGGCGCGACGAACCTGGTCACCCCGATCGCCGACGCGCAGATGGACTCGGTCCCGATCGTCGCCATCACCGGCCAGGTCGGACGCGGGCTGATCGGCACCGACGCGTTCCAGGAAGCCGATATCTCCGGCATCACCATGCCGATCACCAAGCACAACTTCCTCATCACCGAGGGTGTCGATATCCCGCGCATCATCGCGGAGGCCTTCTACCTTGCCGCCTCCGGTCGCCCGGGTGCGGTGCTCGTCGACATCCCCAAGGATGTGCTGCAGGCGCAGACCACCTTCAGCTGGCCGCCGGAGATGCGGCTGCCCGGCTACCGTCCGGTGACCAAGCCGCACGGCAAGCAGGTGCGCGAGGCCGCCCGGATGATCTCTGAGGCCAAGCAGCCGGTGCTCTACGTCGGTGGCGGCGTGATCAAGGCCGACGCGTCACCGCAGCTGCTGGAACTGGCCGAGCTGACCGGGATCCCGGTGGTCACCACCCTGATGGCGCGCGGTGCGTTCCCGGACAGCCACCACCTCAACATGGGCATGCCCGGTATGCACGGCACCGTCGGCGCGGTCGCCGCACTGCAGAGGTCCGATCTGCTGATCACCCTCGGCGCGCGCTTCGACGACCGCGTCACCGGTCAGCTGGATTCCTTCGCACCCGACGCCAAGGTGATCCACGCCGATATCGACCCGGCCGAGATCGGCAAGAACCGCCACGCGGACGTCCCGATCGTCGGCGACTGCCGCGAGGTGATCGTCGAACTGATCGAGACGCTCAAGGCCGACCCCTCCGGCCCGCCGAAGCTGGATCTCACCGATTGGTGGCAGTACCTCGACGGCATCCGCAAGGGCTACCCGCTCGGCTGGACGACGCCCAGCGACGGTTCGCTGTCGCCGGAGTTCGTCATCGAGGCGCTCGGTCGGCTGGCCGGACCCGACGCCATCTACTGTGCCGGCGTCGGCCAGCACCAGATGTGGGCCGCGCAGTTCATCAAGTACGAAAAGCCGCGCACCTGGCTGAATTCCGGTGGTCTCGGCACCATGGGCTACGCCGTTCCGGCGGCCATGGGCGCCAAGATGGGCGCACCCGATAAAGAGGTGTGGGCGGTCGACGGTGACGGCTGCTTCCAGATGACCAACCAGGAGTTGGCCACCTGTGCCGTCGAGGGCGTGCCGATCAAGGTCGCGCTGATCAACAACGGCAACCTCGGCATGGTCCGCCAGTGGCAGACCCTGTTCTACGAGGAGCGCTACTCCAACACCGATCTCGGCACGCATACCCTGCGCATCCCCGATTTCGTCAAACTCGCCGAAGCCCTCGGCTGCCACGGCATCCGGGTCGAGCGCGAGGAGGACGTCGAGGCCGCCATCCGCGAGGCGCAGTCCATCAACGACCGTCCCGTGGTGATCGACTTCATCGTCGGCAAGGACGCCCAGGTGTGGCCGATGGTCGCCGCGGGCACCAGCAATGACGAGATCATGGCCGCGCGCGGCATCCGCCCGCTCTTCGATGAGGACGAGCAGGCCGCCGAGCCCGCCGTTATCCACGAGGCGATGTCGCATGAGAAGAACAAGGGGACCGATCAGTGAGTACCACTCACACCCTGAGCGTCCTGGTCGAGGACAAGCCGGGCGTGCTGGCCCGGGTCGCGGCGCTGTTCTCCCGCCGTGGCTTCAATATCGAATCGCTGGCCGTCGGTGGCACCGAGATCCCGGAGATCTCGCGCATGACCATCGTCGTCACCGTCGAAGACCTGCCGCTCGAGCAGGTCACCAAGCAGCTCAACAAGCTGGTCAATGTCATCAAGATCGTGGAGCAGGATGCCGACACCTCGGTCGCCCGCGAACTGATCCTGGTGAAGGTGCGTGCGGACGCCAGCGTGCGGACGCAGGTCATCGAGGCGGTTACGCTCTTCCGGGCGAAGGTGATCGATGTCTCGCCGGACGCGCTCACCGTCGAGGCGACCGGAACCCGGTCCAAGCTCGACGCGCTGCTTCGGATGCTCGAGCCGTACGGCATCCGGGAGATCGTGCAGTCCGGTGTGGTCGCCGTGGGTCGCGGTCCGAAATCGATCACCGCGACTCGCTGACACTCGCCGCGGTGGCGCTGTGTCTTTTGGACCAGCCCGGAAACGGGCTGGTCAGCTAGTGCCTGATCGGTTGATCGTGGCGACGAGCTAGTCTTGCTGCGATCGACGGTCGGTGTGCCGCGCTCCCCGCGCACGCGGGGGATCCGATTTGATCCGAAATTTGCAAACTCATCACCTGCGTCAGCATGGTGTTCCCCGCTCCGGCGGGGATGATCCGATCCGAAGGGAACCAAGAGTGGCAGTCGAGATGTTCTACGACGACGACGCCGACCTGTCGATCATCCAGGGCCGCAAGGTCGCTGTCATCGGCTACGGCAGCCAGGGGCACGCGCACTCGCTGAGCCTGCGCGACTCCGGTGTTGAGGTCCGCGTCGGCCTCGCTGAGGGGTCGAAGTCGCGGCCGAAGGCCGAAGAGGCCGGTCTGACCGTCGGCACCCCGGCCGAGGTCGCCGCGTGGGCCGACGTGATCATGGTGCTCGCCCCCGACACCGCTCAGGCGTCGATCTTCACCAACGACATCGAGCCCAACCTGAAGGACGGCGACGCACTGTTCTTCGGCCACGGCCTCAACATCCATTTCGGCCTGATCAAGCCCCCGGCCAACGTGACCATCGGCATGGTCGCGCCGAAGGGTCCCGGCCACCTGGTGCGTCGTCAGTTCGTCGATGGCAAGGGCGTTCCGGCCCTGATCGCGGTCGAGCAGGACCCGAAGGGTGAGGGTCAGGCGCTGGCGCTGTCCTACGCCAAGGGCATCGGCGGTACCCGCGCGGGTGTCATCAAGACCACCTTCAAGGAAGAGACCGAGACCGACCTGTTCGGTGAGCAGGCGGTGCTCTGTGGTGGTACCGAAGAGCTGGTCAAGACCGGTTTCGAGGTCATGGTCGAGGCGGGCTACGCCCCGGAGATGGCCTACTTCGAGGTGCTGCACGAGCTCAAGCTCATCGTCGATCTGATGTACGAGGGCGGCATCGCCCGGATGAACTACTCGGTCTCCGACACCGCCGAATTCGGTGGCTACCTGTCGGGTCCGCGGGTTATCGATGCCGACACCAAGAAGCGCATGCAGGACATCCTGCGCGACATCCAGGACGGCAGCTTCGTCAAGCGGCTCGTCGCGAATGTCGAGGGCGGCAATAAGGAGCTCGAGGCCCTGCGCAAGGCCAATGCCGAGCACCCGATCGAGGTCACCGGCGCCAAGCTGCGCGGCCTGATGAGCTGGGTCGACCGGCCGATCACCGAAACCGCGTAATACGCGAAAACACGACAGTGGCCCATCCCGATTCGTCGGGGTGGGCCACTGTTGTTTCGGTGATCGCTTATGCCGTGGCCACGCAATTGTCGCTACTAACATGAGCACCGGCTCCGACCCGAACTCGTAGTCGAGGAGTTTCACGCCGAAATGGACCTCGGTGTTTGTGGGTTCGAGGCCGTCACGGATCGGCGATTCTCGTCGGGATTCACGGAAAACCGTTACTGCTGGAGATACCCTCTCTATCCGATTCTAGACGCCATGGGTACCTCCCAATTTCGCAGGAAGGATCCGACATCGTGCGCAGCCGGATATTTGGATTGACCGTAGCTTTGACGGGAACCCTGATCGTGGTCGGAGGCGGGACTATCGCCGCACCTCATATATGGGCGCAACCGGCGGGGGAGCAACAGGTCGCGGAGGCCGATGATTTCTACCTTCCACCGCCATCGCTCCCGGACGGGCGGGGCACTATTGTTCGCGCCGAACCGGCGACGGTGGCAATGTCGGCGCCCGGACAGCCAGGAGTGGTCCCCGCGGCGGCGACGCGCATGATGTACGTCAGCAGCGATACCCACGATGCGCCGACGGCGGTGGTCGGCACGTATCTGCAGCCGACCGTGCCGTGGAACGGGCCGGGCGAGCGGCCGCTGATCGCGTACGCGGGCGGTACCAAGGGACAGGGCGATCAATGCGCGCCCTCGAAGCTGATGTCGACTATCGCCGAGTTCCAGCCTCCGTTGGACATAATCTTCGAATACGACCTGGTGGCAATCCGTTCGCTGCTCAACCGCGGTGTCGCGATAGTGGTGACCGACTATCACGGACTCGGCACGCCCGACGTGCACGACTATCTCAACCGGAAGTCGCAAGCCTATGCGGTACTGGACTCCGCGCGCGCCGCCTTGCAGTTGCCCGACACCGGTCTCAACCCCGGCACACCGGTCATCCTCTACGGGTATTCGCAGGGCGGTATGGCCTCCGCCGGTGCGGCCGAACTGCAATCGAGCTACGCCCCCGATTTGAATGTGCGCGGCGCCTACGTCGGTGGGCCGGTGGTTGACGACGAATACTTCATCGGATTCAACGATGGCCGCGCCGATTTCGCACCGTCAATCGCCTGGATACTCAATGGCATTGCCGCCGACTACCCGGAAACTCGTCCGGTGCTCGACGCCGAACTCAACGACCTCGGCAAGGCGATCCTGCAGGAGTCCCTGGGCAAATGTGCCGTCCCGGCCGGACTTGCCCAGGAGCATGGGCGCACGTCCGAGTGGACCACCAGCGGTGAACCGATCACCGCCGTTATCGATCGGTCCCCGGTGTTGCAGTCGGCATTCGCCGAGCAGCGTATCGGCACCCGCGCCCCGGCCGTTCCGGTACTTGCCGCCTCGGCCATGAACGACCAGGGCGCGCCATTTGCGCCGGTACGCGACGTGGCCGCCGGTTGGTGTGGCGGCGGAGTGCCCGTTCAGTTGGAAGCGAACGCCGAAATTCCCCCCGCATCCGGACTCGTGGGTACCCACGTGATCGCCTTCTTCCCGGCAATGGTGGCCTCGCAGCAGTGGTTGACCGATCGGCTCGCGGGTATGCCCGCTCCGTCCAACTGCGCGGCGCTGCCGTAGCGCTGGCGTTCGGTGCGTAGTGCCCGGTGGCGGGTCGGTCCCAGGGCCGAAACCCGCCGTCGGGCACGCAGATCGAGTGTCGGATTCGATGTCCGGCCGCAGCACCGCTGGGCGCGGCGAGATTCACCCCTCGGCCGAGGAAGGCCGCCAGGTCAGAATGCGGATTTCGAAAGATCGCTGGCGCGCGGCGCAGACACAGCTATTCTGGAGCGACAGTTCTACCGCAACGGATTTCGGCGGCCACACTCACTGTCGGTGTTGTTCAGTTGGATGCCCGAGGCGCTTATGTCGATCTTCGAGAATACTGAAAGGCGCGACCCCAAGCGGTATCTGTGGATACTGGGGTTGATCGCTCCGAGTTGTTCGGTACTTCCTTCACAACTGGTGGCCCGTACGGGCCTGGAGATTTTCTGGTGGATCGGTCCGATCATTGTGCTCGTGGTGATCCCGCTGCTGGACTGGACAATAGGGAATGACGGGAGCAATCCGCGCGACGAGGACTACGAGGCCTTGTCCAACGATCGCTTCTACCGGTGGTGCACTTACCTTTTCCTGCCGCTACAGTTCATCGGCCTGCTCATCGCGGGATTTCTCTGGTCCAGAGACGCACTGAGCATATCCGATAAGCTCGGTTTGGCCGTGACGCTCGGGTTCGTGTCGGGCATCGGAATCAATGCCGCCCACGAACTCGGCCATCGGGTCGAGCACCTCGAACGCTGGCTGGCGAAAATCGCACTGGCGCAATCGGGGTACGGGCACTTCTTCGTCGAGCACAATCGCGGCCATCACGTGCGCGTCGCTACGCCGGAAGATCCGGCCAGTGCCCGATTCGGCGAATCACTGTGGGAGTTCCTGCCGCGCAGTATGATCGGCGGCTTCCGCTCAGCCCTCGCCTTGGAGCGTGAACGCCTGTCCCGCAAGGGAAAGCGCTGGTTCTGCCGGGACAATAATCTGTTGCAGGCCTGGTCGATGAGTGTCGTGCTGTTCGGCACGCTGATCGTCATCTTTGGGCCGGTGGTGATCCCATTTCTGGCACTGCAGGCGCTGATCGGCGCGGGGCTGCTCGAGACGGTGAACTACGTCGAGCACTACGGACTGCTTCGCCAGCGCGGTCGCAATGGCAAATATGTGCGTTGCTCCCCACGTGACAGCTGGAACAGTGACCGTCTGGTCACGAACCTATTCCTGTTCCATCTGCAGCGCCACAGCGACCACCACGCGAATCCCGGCCGCCGCTACCAGACCCTGCGCAGTTCGGAGCAGGCGCCACAGCTACCCGCGGGCTACGCCAGCATGATCCTGCTGGCTGCTGTTCCCGCGATCTGGCGCGCGGTCATGGACCATCGTGTCCTGGCCCACTACGGCGGCGATATCAACCTCGTCAACACCAAGCGGCGAACCAAACGTCGCAACGAATCCCCTCGCTCCGCCAAATACGTCCACTGACTCTCGGATCAGCGGAGCTCGCTACTCGCCCGTAGCGGCGCGGTTGCCTATCGTCTTCGGGGACAACGGAGTCGAAGCCTTTGTCTGCCGAACAGATCGCGAGTCGTGAGCACCTCATCCACCACACTTGTCCCCGCCTCCGCACCGAGTTCGGCATCGGCCGGTCGACGTGCCGAGGCCATCCACCGCTTCCTCGTCAAACCGGCCGATGCGGGCATCGCGGGCTCGGTCGACGGCGGAAAGCTACTCGAATGGATCGATAAGGTCGCCTATGCGGCGGCGGCCCAGTGGAGTGGTTGTTACTGCGTCACCGCCTATGTCGGAAATATTCATCTCGACCGGCCGATCGCGGTCGGTGAGCTGGTCGAATTGCATGCGAATCTCGTGCATACGGGACGCACCAGCATGCATATCCTGGTCAGCGTCTATTCGACCGATCCCACGCGACGCAAGCCGGTGCAGACGGCGCAATGTCTGACGATTTTCGTCGCGGTCGACGACAATCGGCGGACCGTGGAAGTGCCGCAGTGGAATCCGACCACGATTCTCGAGTTACAGCGGCACCGGCAGGCGCGGGCGCGGATTTCGGTGCGCAAGCGGATCGAAGAGGCGATGGCTGCCCAGCAGTACACATCGGCGGGCACCGCACCCACCGGCACGCTGCGATTCCTGGCGGCGCCGTCGGATATCAACTGGGGCGGCAAGGTGCACGGCGGTCGCACCATGCAGTGGATCGATGAGGCGGCCTATATCTGCGGCGCCGATTGGGTTGGACAGCATGTCATTACGTCCTACTTCGGCGGGATCCGGTTCTACCGGCCCATTGTCATCGGTCATATCGTCGAGGTCGGTGCTCGGCTGATCTATACCGGTCCGCGCAGTATGCACGTCAGCGTGCACGTGACCGCCACGGATACCCACTCCGACGAACCGGCTCTTGCGGCGCACGGGCTCGCCGTCGTCGTCGCGGTGGACGGCAGTGGAAAGGCGCTGCCCGTCCGGCAGTGGGTTCCGGTTTCCGACGAGGACCGTGCGCTAGCGGCGCACGCTCGACACCTCGTCGAGTTGCGGGCCGAGGTGGAGCCGTTCACCGCGGCCAGCGCCGTGCCCGCCGACGCCGAACCCAGTCACTTCCGCGCGCCTATGCCGTAAATCGCGGCGGGAATTCGGGCCCGCTCCGGGGCGAGGCGGGCCACCAGTGTCCTCGGTGCGTGGTCAGTGGCTAGAGGTAGGGCTACTCGGGGTGCTCGGGCTACTTGGGGTGCTCGGGTTGTTCGGGTTATTGGGGTTATTGGGGTTCAAGGGGCTCATCGGGTTGGCCGGATTGTTCAGGCTGTGCTCCCACTGATATTGCGGGTTGGCCGGGTTATTGGGGTTGAGCGGGCTCATGGGGTTGGCCGGATTGTTCAGGCTGTTCGCCCAGTTATCGTCCTCCCGCTTGCGCCGCGCCTGCTCGTCCCGCCATGCCTGTTCGCACGCGTCTCGATTCTCGGCCGTCTCGCAGCCCGCGCCGGATCCGGCGGAGCCGGTCGCTGGTGCGGCCGAGGCCGGAATTGCCAAGGCGGTCAAGGGAACTACGGCGATGGCGGCGGCCGCGGCCACCTGGGCCAGCATTCGGCGAGGCGTCGTTGTCATGCTCCCACTCTGGCGTGTTGTCGTCGAAAAGTCTTCTGTCGCAGGCCGATTCAGGGTTTTTTCAGTCGGAAGTATGAGACGGGGTCCGACTGGGGTGGGGGTGTTCCCGGAGGTATCAACCCGGAGTCGGTCGGCGACGGGGTGCTCGGTGCGGGCCGGTTACTTCGACGCAGCGCGCGGGGCCGAACGCAGATCGGCCCGGCACCTGCTCGGTGCCGGGCCGTAATTGCTCGGGATCAGCTGCTGCCGAACGCGCCGCGCGGGAAGAGGTGGCGGGGGAATCGCCAGGGATCATTCCAGCGGCCGGGGAAGTCGCAGTCATCCCACCGGCCGGGGTGGTGGTCCCAGTCGTCGAAGAAGCCGGGGCGGTCGCAATCCCAATCGTTGTGTGGGTGCCGCACCTCGGTCACGCCGGGTTCGGTGGCGGTCGGGTCCGCGGACGCGGGAATCGCCAGCGCGGTCAACGGAACTGCGGCGAGTGCACCGGCGATGGCTACTCTGGCCACCACGGCCCGGCCTGGAACGGACGTCGTTCTGGAAAACACTGTGAATCCTTTCTATCTGCGGCGAACGTTGCGTTCGCCATCCCCGACGAGGGTCTGCTCGCATTTGCGCATCGACCGCACGTACACCCTGTGCCGCTTTTGTCCGAAAAGCCAGAGGTGAAGCGGGATTCGAGGGAAGAATCAGCCTTTGGTATGACGATTCCCCTAGCGGGTGCTGATTTGGGCTCAGGGTCTGTCCAGCCCCACTGACGCCGCCGCCCCCGACCGATCTTCGGTGGATACAGGCCGTAGACTAGTTACTGATGAGTAAGTTCTTTGGTTCGGTCGACGAGGTGACGCGGCGGCTCACCGACGCCGGATACCTGCCGTCCACCGACATCGCCACCGCGGTGTTCCTCGCCGGGCACCTGGGCAAGCCCCTGCTGATCGAGGGCCCGGCGGGTGTCGGCAAGACCGAGCTGGCCAACGCGATCGCCACCGCCACCAGCTCCGAGCTCGTGCGCCTGCAGTGCTACGAGGGCATCGATGAGGCCCGCGCGCTCTACGAGTGGAATCACGCCAAGCAGCTGCTGCGCATCACCGCCACCGATAACGAAGGCTGGGACAGCACCCGCGACCATGTCTTCACCGAGGAATTCCTGTTGCAGCGTCCGCTGCTGGCCGCGATTCGAAACCCGCATCCGACCGTGCTGCTCATCGACGAACTCGACAAGGCCGATGTCGAACTCGAAGGACTGCTCCTGGAGGTCCTCGGCGACTACCAGGTCAGCATCCCCGAACTCGGTACCGTCACCGCGGTCCGCAGGCCCATCGTCCTCGTCACCTCCAATGCCAACCGCGACCTGTCCGAGGCGCTGAAACGCCGCTGCCTCTACCTCCACATCGACTACCCGACAGCCGAATTGGAACGCGCCATCGTCCGCCTGAAGGTGCCCGAGTTGGATGATGCGCTGGGGGAGCCGGTGGTCCGAACGGTCGGCGCCCTTCGCGAACTGTCGCTGCGCAAGCCTCCGTCGATCGCCGAAACCGTGGACTGGGCGCGCACTCTGGTCGCCCTCGGTACCCGGAACCTGACCGGCACTATCGTGCGCTCCACCCTCGGCGTACTGCTCAAATACCAAGCCGACCACCGCATCGCCATCGATCGCCTGGAACTGCCCGCTGTTGAGCCACACGATCGCAGACCATCGTGACCACTCCCAGCGATACGCTGACCGATCGTCTCGTCGAATTCGTCGGACTGTTGCGTGACCACGGAATCTCCGCGGGGCCGAGTGAAACCATCGACGCCGCCGGGGCAATGCTGGCGCTCGGTCTCTCCGACCGCAACCGCCTGCGTTCCGGCATGGCCGCATGTCTGCTGCGCCGCAACGGCCAGCGCGCCGTTTTCGACCAGCTCTTCGATCTCTACTTCCTGACCGCCGAAACTCCGCGGTCGGCAACGCCGTCGACCGCGGAGTCCGTCGACGCACTGCGCGACCGCTTGGTGGACGCCCTCGCCCGGGACGACCGCGATGCGGTAACCGAACTCGCTCGGCAGGCGCTCACCGAGCTGGGCGGATACGGCGGAGTCGGCACCGGTATGACCTCGAGCCCGGTCAGCACCGCATCGGGTGCTGGCTGGTCCTCCTATCTGACCATGAAATCCCTACGGCCGGAAGAACTTGTCGAACGCATCGTCGCAGGCATGGGAGGTGACCTCGACACCACCGTGCGTACCATCGAAGCCGACCGCCGCCTGCGCGAATTCCGCACCGCCGTCCAAACCGAGGCGCGCCTGCGCTCCGCGCAACTGCGCGGCACCGAATACATTGCCCGTCGCGGCGTCGAATCCAGCACCGATCGGGTCGACTTCCTCGGCGCACGCGAACAAGACCTCGCCGAAATGCGCCGCCTGGTCAACCCGTTGGCTCGCAAACTCGCCACCCGCCTCGCCGCCCGCCGCCGCAAGGCGGTCCGCGGCCAGATCGATATGCGCCGAACCCTGCGTCGCTCCATGGCAACCGGGGGAGTGCCGATCGACCCGGTGCTGCGGGCCCGCAAACACGGCCGCCCCGACCTCGTCGTACTGGCCGACTTGTCCGGCTCCGTCACGGGTTTTGCGGAATTCACCCTGCAACTCGTGCAGGCGCTGCAGGACCAATTCAGCAGGGTCCGCAGCTTCGGCTTCATCGACACCTGCGACGAAATCACTGGCTTCTTCACTCCTGGTGAGCGGCCCGTCCCGGGTACCGCCGCCCGAATCGTGCGCGATTCCAAAGTCGCCCGCTTCGGCAGCAGCAACTACGGTGAGGCGCTGCAAGGCTTCGTCGACAACTACCTCGACGCCCTCGGGCCCCGCAGCTCGCTGCTCATTCTCGGCGACGCCCGCACCAACCGTACCGATCCGAATCTCGCTGCGCTGCGAGCAATGTCGGACCGCGCGAAACACGCCTACTGGCTCAATCCCGAACCCGCCCGCTCCTGGTCCAGCGGTGATTCGGCCGCGCATGTATTCGCCGAACACATCACCATGCACGAATGCCGCAATGTGAAACAGCTCGCTGAGGTTATCGGTCGGCTGTTGCCTGCTCGATAACGCTCTCTTCGTCATTCGGCTGTCGCCGAGTAGGTCTGCGGTGTCCGTCAGCGGAAGGGGCGACGGGGTCAGTTCTGGCGTCTCCTGGTCGAGGGTGTGTGGGCGAGACGGACAGGTCGACTTCCGCGAGTCGATTCACCGCTCGCAGGCACTCGGCGGTCTCAGCCGAGGATAGGCATGACCGTGTCCACAATGGATTCGGTTGTCGGCAGCGCCGTGACCACGTCGGGTGGGCTCAGGTGACGTTGCAGCGCGCGTTGATGCGCCGCGCCGACCAGGAGCAGAGCGACTGCTCGCAGATCCACCGAGACCGGTACGCGCTGGTCCGCGCGCGGCATCGACAGGTGCGCAATGACAGCGTCGACCGCGCGGTGCGGCCCGATATCCAACTCCCGACTGCGCTCGGCATACTTCGCGCGCAACTCCGCATCCGATTGCACCGCGGCCATTACCGGAATGGCATCCAGAAAGAACCCCTCCAACGCTTCGACGAGCGCCACCAGATCCGCCCGCAACCCGGGCCGTTCCTCGACCTCCCCGAGTACATCCTTGACCGGCCGCAGATGCCGCTGGATCACCGCCTGCAGCAACCCCATTCGATCCCCGAAGTGATAGAAGATGCTCGACTCGGCCACCCCCGCCCGTTTCGCCACTTCCTTCGTGGTCAGCCGAGCCACCCCCGCCTCCACCAATATCGCCTGCGCCGCCACCACAACTAACTCCCGCACCCCCGTCGAGGGCCGCCCCCGTTGCGCGCGAGTCGGCCGCGCACCATCCGCGGACGCCGCCACCCCAATCTCCTCTCCACGCCGAATCAACCCTTGCAGTATGCCCCACACAGTCGTATTTTTCGAGTATCCACTCAGTAATTAACTGACCAGCGGAGGCACCATGTCCCCCTCGACCAAGGCCCCTACCACCCAATCTCGCACCCAGCGCATCGGCGACGCCGTCGTCCGCGCCATCCTCCGATCCCCCTTGCACCCGCTACTGAGCAAGAAACTCCTCATCATCACCGTCTCCGGCCGCAAAACCGGCCGCGAATACGCCAACCCCGTCGGCTATGCCGAATACGACGGCCACCTTCTGATCGGCACCGCCGCCAGCTGGCGCCGCAACCTCATTCCGGGCACCCCGGTCCGGATCCGCTTCCGCGGCGCCGACATCCAAGCCGACCACGAGGTCATCACCGACGAGCCCCGCGCCGCCACCCTCTACCGCGAAATCCTCACCCAAAACCCGACCCACGGTCGCTTCGCCAGAATCCACCTCGACCCCGACGGCACCACCAACCTTCCCGCCCTCCGCACGGCCCTGGCCCACGGCACCGCCGTAGTACGCCTCCGCCCCCTGCCGGCCCGGTCATGATCTTCGCTGTAGCCCCACAGCTGCTCGGCCAGCTGATCCGCATCCATCGTCTCCGCGACGGCCGCGATGACCTTGCCGCTCACGCGGTGGATCATCGCGGCGGCGCGTCATCGCCGAGATTCGAGGCTGTCGTGACCGACTGCGGCACGAGCCGTGACACAGTCGGCCGGTGACGAGGGTCCGGATCAGTGCCGGACTTCGGACACCGCGACGGAGCGGCCCTCTCGGCGGGAGAGTTCGCACGCCTCGGCGATGTAGAACGCGGCCAAGGCATCGGCGGGGGTGCAGGGGTTTTCGAGGTCGCCCTTGATCACGGAGAGGAATGCGGCCAGTTCGTCGGTATAGGCGCGGCGGAAGCGTTCCATGAAGCCGGGGTAGGCGGGGAAGGTGGAGGGGGTGTAGTCGGGTTCGACGGAGGTCAAGGGGGCGCGGTCGTCGAGGCCGACGATGGCGTTGCCGCGGGAGCCGAGGGCTTCGAGGCGGACGTCGTAGCCTGCGCCGTTGTAGCGGCTGAGGGAGACGGTGGCGAGGGTGCCGTCGTCCAGGCGCAGGAGTACCGCGGCGGTGTCCACGTCGCCTGCGTCGGCGAAGAAGGTTTCGCCTCGGTTGGCGCCGGTGGCGTAGACCTCGACTACCTCGCGGCCGGTGACCCAGCGGATGATGTCGAAATCGTGGACGCCGCAGTCGCGGAACAGACCGCCGGAGCGGGGGATGTATTCGGCGGGTGGGGGTGCGGGGTCGAGGGTGGTGGCGCGCAGGGTGTGCAGCCAGCCGAGTGCGCCGGAGGCGATGGCGGCACGGGCGGCGCGGTAGCCCGCGTCGAAGCGGCGTTGGAAGCCGATCTGGACCGGGACGGTGGAGTTTTCGATGTGGGTGATGACCTCGAGGGTGCCTCGGATGTCGGCGGCCACCGGCTTTTCGCAGAAGACGGGGATGCCCGCGTCCACGGCTCGGGTGATCAGTTCGGGATGGGAATCGGTGGCCGTCGCGATGACCAGGCCGTCCAGGGGCGAGGCGAATAGGGCGTCGATATCGGCGACAACTTCGACACCGAGCTTTCCGGCGGCGGCGCGGGCGCGCTCGGCGTCGGCATCGGCGACGATGACGGTGTCGACACCGGGCAGGTGTTTGAGCGTCTCGGCGTGGGAGGTGCCGATTCTTCCGGTGCCTGCCAGGCCAATAGTGACGGTGTGCGCGGATGTCATCGGCTCTCCTCCTAATGAAATACGAAATGGCGGTTGTTGATACCGGGGGCGACAGTCGGACCCGGGTCAGTCCCGGGGAGCGGCAGTCGTCGCACGGACGACCAGTGACGGTTGCAGGCGGCGGCGCACCGGTTCGGTGCGGCCGTCGCGCAGGCGTTCGATGAGCGCCTCGATTGCCAAGCGACCCATCTGGTTTCGGGGCTGATCGATGGTGGTCAGGGAGACGTGTCGCAGCGCGGCCAGTGACGTGTTGTCATAGCCGACGATCGAAACATCGTGCGGCACGGAAAGTCCGGCCTCTTCCAGCGCCGACATCGCGCCGACGGCGTTGAAGTCGTTACCGCACACCAGCGCGGTGGGAAAGTTGTCGCGAGAGAACAGGTTCAGCAGTTTCTGGATCGCGGCGATACCCGCGGAATCGGTGTGCTCGCTCGCGATGATCATGGGCTCCAACCCATTTCGCGCCATGGCGTCGCGGTACCCGCGACGGCGCGCGGCCGAGGTGAAGGCGCCGCCGCCGTCGAGATGCACGATTCGACGGTGGCCGAGCGAGACCAGATGATCCACGGCCAGCGCGGCACCGATCTCGCCATTGTCATTGACGGTGTCGACATCGGCAATGGCGGAACTGCGTGAGATGAGCACGACCGGACACTTTTCGGCGGCTTCGCGGACGGCCGCAATGGGCAGTACGGGGGAGAGCAGGATGACGCCGCCGGGTCGGAAGGACAGCAGGCTCTCCAGTGCGGTGCGTTCGCGGGCGGCGCTGCGGCGCCCGGTATTGAGGATCAGTTCCAGGCCCGCCTCCTGTGCGGCCGCGTCCATCCCCTCCACCACATCGGCGAAGAACGCATTGCGCAGGTCGGAGACCATGACGCCGACGATATTGGAGGTCCGGCTGGCCAGCGATCGCGCCATGATGTGCGGTTGGTAGCCGAGGTCTTTCGCGGCAGCTAGCACCGCGCGACGGCGGTGCTCGCTGACCTTGGGGGAGTTGCGCATGACGAGGGATACCAGCGCGCGGGACACACCGGCGCGGGCGGCGACGTCCTCCATGGTCGGTCGAGCCATTTCGCCTCCGTTCCGTAATCGCCGTGCTCATGCAGTGTCGGACGTTACAAGGTTGACGCCCGCTAGGCAATAGAGCGCTCTAATCCGGCATTCTTCCCATCGCCAACTCGCTGCATTTCTGCTGGACGCCAGGATTTTCGCTGGTAGCAGCGATATGAGAGCTGACAATGCAGTACTTGACACACTATGACCCACGTTACATAGTTGGAGCGCTCCAATAGTTCGGAGCGCATGATCGACGCTGAAGGTCGGAGAGTCCCGATGAGTACTGCATCGCATAGCGATTCGATGACGGGCGGTGGCCGGGTGGCGGATGCGCCCGAACCGCGCCACCCGCTGCGCATCGCGGCCGCGCCAATTTCCTGGGGAGTCTGTGAAGTCCCCGGTTGGGGTCACGTGCTCGACGCACGGACCGTGCTGACCGAGATGGTCGCGCTCGGCATTTCGGCCACCGAACTCGGCCCACCCGGCTATCTACCGCGTGATCCCCTCGAATTGCGTTCGCTGCTCGACGGATTCGGAATCAGCTCGGTCGGTGGGTTCCTCGCCCTCGCACTGCACCGCGACCCGGAGCAGGCGATCGCGGCCGCCCGCGAGAACGCCGCGCTGTTCGCCGCGACGGGTGCGGAAGTAGTCGTCCTCGCGGCCGCGACCGGTCTCGACGGATATGACACGCGCCCAGCGCTTTCCGACCAAGAGTGGCGAACCCTCATCGAAACGGCCGCTGCCATAAGGGATGTCGCCGCCGAATATGGACTCCGCACCACGCTGCATCCACATGTCGGCACCTACGTCGAGCACGAAGCCGAAGTCGACCGCTTCCTCGCCGATTCCGATCTCGACCTGTGCCTGGACACCGGCCACCTGCTCATCGGTGGCACCGATCCGGTGCGCCTCGCGCAGCGCTATCCGGATCGCATCGGACATATCCACCTCAAGGATGTGCGCAATGCGATCGCCGACCGAGTGCGCAGCGGCGCAATGGAATACAGCGACGCGGTCCGCCAGGGCATCTACGTCCCGCTCGGCGACGGCGATGTCGATATCGACGCCCTGGTGCGCAGCGTGCATGCCGCCGGATACCGAGGCTGGTATGTCATCGAACAGGACACGGCATTGCGCCCCGAGGATTCGGCGGAACTGCCGAGCCGAGATGCCGCCCGCAGTCTGATCCACCTCGCGGGCATCGGTTCCGCTCTCGACTCCGCCCGAATCTAGATGGGAAGTGATGACAACGATGTCACTGGAAATACGCACGCCGTGGTGGCGGCGATCGCGCCGCCTGGTGCCGTGGCTGGCCGCGGCCACCATTCTCGCCGCGTGTAGCGGTCCGGGTGCGGATGTCCCCGCTCCGACCCATTCCCCCGTCGCCCAGGGCAAGCTGGGGTCGGTCGCGGTGGTGACCCACGGCAGCCCCGGTGACGCCTTCTGGAACGTCGTCAAAAACGGTGCGGAGGCGGCGGGCAAGGATCTCGGCGTCCGTGTCGAGTACAACTCCTCCGGCGATCCCGGGCAGCAGGCCAAGCTCATCGATAATGCGGTCGCGCAGGGTGTGGACGGTCTGGTCGTATCGATGGCGAATCCGGAGGCGCTGCGGCCCTCGATCGAGAAGGCCGTCGCCGCAGGTATTCCGGTGGTGACCATCAATTCGGGCGAGAGCGAGAGCGCAAAATTCGGCGCCATCGGCCATGTGGGACAAAGTGAGACGTTGGCCGGGCAGTCCGCGGGTAAACGCCTCGCCGACGCGGGCCGCAAGAAGTTGCTGTGCGTCATCCACGAGGCGGGCAATATCGGCGCCAATCAGCGCTGCGATGGCGCGACCAAGGCCTTCGGCAACGGCACCACCTTGCAGGTGGATATCAATAATCCCACCGACGCGCAGTCCCGCATCAAGGGCGCGCTGGAGGCGGATAGGTCCATCGACGCGGTGCTGACGCTGAATTCACAGGTCGCCGCCCGCGCGGTCGATGGGGTGAAGGAATCGCAGTCGGCCGCCACGGTCGCGACCTTCGACCTGAATACCGATGTGGTCGAGGCGATTCGGGCGGGCAAGCTGCTCTTCGCGGTGGACCAGCAGCAGTACGAACAGGGTTATCTGCCGGTGGTACTGCTGCAGTTGTATCGGACGAACCTGAACTCGGTCGGTGGTGGCGCACCGGTGCAGACGGGGCCCGCCTTCGTCGACAAGAACAATGTCGAAGCCGTGGCCGCGCGCGTGGCACTGGGCATGCGCTGAAGGAGTGGATGAAATGACTATTGCCACCAAAACTTCCGAGGTCGCACCCAGCAGCCCGCCGGAGGGCCCCTCGCTGTTCCAGCGCCTGATCGTCCGACCGGAGATCGGGGCATTGCTCGGCGCCGCATTGGTTTTCGTATTCTTCTCGGTCATTACCGACCGGTTCCTCAGTCCGCTCGGCGTCGCGACCTGGCTGGACGATTCGTCCACACTCGGCATCATGGCGGTCGCGGTCGCGCTATTGATGATCGGCGGTGAATTCGATCTGTCCGCCGGTGTCATGACCGCCTCCACCGCGCTGGTCACCGCACTGCTCGCGGTGCATGCGGGATGGAATGTCTGGCTGGCGCTGCTGGTTTCGCTGCTCTTCGCGCTGACCGTCGGTGCGTTCAACGGGTGGCTGGTGATGCGTACCGGTCTACCGAGCTTCATCGTCACGCTCGGCACCTTCCTCGCGCTGCAGGGTCTCAACCTCGGCGTAACCCGGTTGGTCACCGGAACCGTTCAGGTATCCGGCATTCGCAGCGCCGAGGGGTACAACTCGGCCGGATGGGTTTTCGCATCGACACTGGATATCGGCGACACCCACCTGCAGGCATCGGTCGTCTGGTGGGTGGTGCTGACCGCGATCGCCGCACTTGTGCTGGTACGCACGAAATTCGGCAACTGGATCTTCGCGGTGGGCGGTGCGCTGCCCAGTGCGCGGGCCGTCGGCGTTCCCGCCGACCGGACGAAGATCCTGCTCTTCATGACCACGGCCTTCGCGGGGTGGGTCGTCGGATCCTGCAGTATCCTCCGCTTCTCCAGCGTGCAGGCGAATCAGGGTGTCGGGCTGGAGCTGCACTACATCATCGCGGCCGTGGTCGGCGGCTGCCTGTTGACCGGCGGATTCGGTTCGGCGGTCGGTGCCGCGATCGGCGCGCTGATCTTCGGCATGGCGCGTCAGGGCATCGTTTTCGCCGGTTGGGACAGTGACTGGTTCATGCTGTTCCTCGGCGTCCTGCTGTTGGCAGCGGTGTTGGTCAACAACATATTCAAGAAGCGAGCCGAGAGGGTACGCCGATGAACACAGCATCGCGGAGCGATTCGACCAGTGGCGGCGGCGTGGTGCCGGCTGAGCCGACACCACTGATCGAAGCGATCGATATCGGCAAGAGCTACGGCGGTGTCGTCGCCTTGCGTGACGTCTCGACGGTCGTGAACGCGGGACAGGTCACCTGCATCCTCGGCGACAATGGTGCGGGTAAGTCGACGCTGATCAAGATTCTCGCCGGTGTGCACCAGCACGACCGCGGTGAGCTGAAGATCGACGGGCAGACGATCCGATTGTCCTCGCCCCGAGAGGCTTTGGATCACGGCATCGCGACCGTGTACCAGGATCTCGCGGTGGTGCCGCTGATGAGCGTGTGGCGCAACTTCGTACTCGGCTCCGAGCCGACCCTCGGATACGGTCCGCTGCGACTGCTCGACCGCCGCAGGGGCCGCGATATCGCCCAGCAGGCGCTGGCGGATATGGGCATCGAGATCCGCGATCTGGAGCAGCCGGTCGGCACGCTATCCGGTGGCCAGCGTCAGTGCATCGCGATCGCCAGGGCGGTGCACTACGGGGCCAAGGTGCTGATTCTGGACGAGCCGACCGCAGCTCTCGGCGTGAAGCAGGCCGGTGTGGTGCTGAAATATGTTGTGCAGGCACGAGACCGCGGGCTCGGGGTCATCCTGATCACGCACAACCCGCATCATGCTTTCCCGGTCGGCGACCGCTTCCTCTTGCTCAAGCGCGGCGCGATGCTCGGCTCCTACGAGAAGTCCGAGATCGATTTGCCGGAGCTGACCAGGCAAATGGCCGGTGGCGCCGAATTGGACGCACTCGAGCACGAGTTGCAGCGAGTGGTCACGCCGTGAACCCACGACTTCGAGGACGGTTCGCATGAAGTTGACGATGGCGCAGGCATTGGTCGGCTGGCTGGTCGCTCAGCGCTCGGAGACCCTGGATGGTCGTGAAGTACCCCTGTTCCCGGCCGTTTTCGCGATCTTCGGGCACGGCAATGTGCTCGGGCTCGGCACTGCGCTGCAGGAGCGCAGTGCCGAAATACCGGTCTGGCGTGGGCATACCGAGCAGGGGATGGCCTTGGCGGCGGTCGGTCTGGCGAAGGCCACCCACCGCCGTCAGGTCGGGATCGCGACCTCCTCGATCGGTCCCGGCGCACTGAATATGGTGACAGCGGCCGGTGTCGCTCATGCGAATCGCCTACCGCTGCTGCTGCTTCCCGGCGATACCTTCACCAGTCGAGCACCGGATCCGGTGCTTCAACAGGTCGAGCACTTCGGCGACCCCACCGTCACCGTCAATGACGCGTTTCGCGCGGTCAGTCGATACTTCGACCGCATCACGCGCCCCGAACAATTGATCGCCACCCTGCCGCAAGCGGCCCGGGTGCTGACCGACGCGGCCGATGCGGGACCGGTGACGCTCGCATTGCCCCAGGACGTGCAAGCCGAGACCTATGACTTCCCCGAGGCACTGTTCGAGCCGGTCGTGCACCGAATCACGCGTACCCGCCCCGACTCGCGGGTAGTGGCCGAAGCCGCCGACGCGCTGCGCTCGGCGCGACGTCCGCTGCTGATCCTCGGCGGCGGCGTCCGCTATTCCGGTGCGGGCCGACTGGTGCTCGAATTCGCCGAGCGGCACGGTATTCCGATCACAGAGACGACAGCGGGCCGGACCCTCGTGCCGCACGATCACCCATTGTTCACCGGCCCGCTCGGTGTGACGGGCTCGACATCGGCCAATACCGCTGCCGCACAAGCGGATCTGGTGCTGGCCATCGGCACTCGACTACAGGACTTCACCACCGCGTCCTGGACCGTCTTCGCCCCCGACGTCCGATTGGTCAGCATCAATACGGCCCGATTCGACGCGGTGAAGCACGGCGCACTCGCGGTTGTCGGCGATGCCGATGCGACTGTGCGGGAACTGGCTGCGCACCTCGCGAATTGGCGAGTCGACGCCGAATGGTCCGCCCGCGCCGAAGAACTCCGAAGCACCTGGGACACCCATATCGATAAGCTGCGCGCGCCCACGCCCGGCACTCCGAGCTATGCCCAAATCGTCGGCATCGTCAATGAATTGAGCGCACCGGACGACTATGTCATGACCGCATCGGGCGGTATGCCCGGCGAACTGATCGGCGGCTGGCGCGCCACCGGCACCGTCCCGACGATGGATGTCGAGTACGGATTCTCCTGTATGGGGTACGAACTCGCCGGTGCCTGGGGCGCGGCCATGGCGCATGTGCACGGCCTGGTCACCACCATGCTCGGCGACGGCTCCTATCTGATGCTGAACTCCGAACTGTTCTCGGCCGCCTTCGCTGGCCACCGGTTCGTCGCGGTGGTCTGCGATAACGATGGGTACGCGGTGATCGCACGCCTGCAGGAGGGGCAGGGCGGCGAGCCGTTCAACAATTTCTATACCGACTGTCGGACCAACCATCCCAGGCCGCCCCGGGTCGATTTCGCCGGCCATGCTCGATCATTGGGCTGTGCGGTCTTCACCGCGACCGACCTGGTCGAGTTCCGTGGCGCGTATGCGCGGGCCCGCGCCGCCGCCCTCGGCGAGTCCCGTCCGGCCGTCGTTGTCGTGCGCACTCAGCCATCGGCATGGACCGAGGCGGGCGCCTGGTGGGAGGTAGGCGTGCCGGAACACCTATCCGGTCGCGCGGCGTACGACGAGTCGAAGTCGAGGCAGGTGCGCCACCTGAACGGCTGAACGGGAATGGACGCTGGGCGCTGGCGCAGCGAGCGACTTTCCAGCGACGCCCCTGGCTGGCCCGGCTGCGGTTGCTGGTCCGCCGCGTGGCCCGAACGCCATCGGATGGATGGATGCGGGGCTGCGCTGTCTGCGCGATATGGATCTGGACTGGGCGGCCAAGGTCGGCGTGATCACGGTGGTCAGCGGCCATGTCCGGCAGGCATTCGTACTTGCCAGTGAACTCGAAGTGGGCAGCCGCGCGGCCGGTCTCGAACAAACGCAGGTCGAACAGAACTACGGCCGCGATCTCGTCGAGTTGGTCGATCCGGCACGATTTCCCGATGCCGCAAGGCTATTCGCCGCCGATATCTGGGAGGCACCGCCGGAGGATCCCGACGCGGATTTCACCTTCGGCCTCGAACTCGTCCTCGATGGCGTCGCCGCGGCGATCGGTCGGGCGCGGTCATAAAACTGAAAACCGACCAGTTAGTGCGCGCGAAAGCGTCCCATCGCGTATTTTCTTTACAACTTCTTAGGATCGGTCCGAAGTGTGTGCCGAGAATGGTTGCTGGGATCCCTAGCGGGGCTCGCGGCGATAGCTAAAAGTGTGCGCTGACCGGCTGATCTGTGCTCTGGGCTAGTAGTGTGGGCGGGGTAGCCAGCGCCGTGGATCCGGCATTGCGGCGACAGCCGCAGCCCATCGCCAACGTCGGCTTGCTCACAGTCACCACCGCTGGATGTGGCTGAATTCGTCGGATGATGGCATTGTTGATCGTGAGACCGGGCTCATCGAAGTGATCTGCTCGGCTCACCAACAGGAAGTAAGAAGTAAAGAACATGGCTCAAGGCAGTGTGAAGTGGTTCAACAGCGAGAAGGGCTTCGGCTTTATCGCTCAAGACGGAGGCGGCCCTGACGTCTTCGTGCATTACTCGGCCGTTTCCGGCTCGGGTTTCCGGTCCCTCGAAGAGGGCCAGCGCGTGGAGTTCGAGATCGGCCAGGGCCAGAAGGGTCCGCAGGCCCAGGACGTCCGCGCTATCTGATCAAGCGTGACTTAGGAGGCTCGCACCCGGCAGGGGGTGCGGGCCTCTCGTCGTTTCAGGGGATTGGTTATGCGCACCGGCGAGGGGCCGAAAGCGATCTTCGACGGTGCGGTCGGCTGGCTGCGTCGCACCTCGTCCTCGACGGACACCTGAGTAGTACGCCCTACTTCGGTGCCTGGAAGCCGCCGATCTTCTGCTCGAGCAGTTCGGCCAGCCGCAGTGGGGTGCGGTCCTCGAACATCGGACCGATGAGCTGTACTCCCACCGGCAGCCCCTCGGGGGACCGGCCCGCGGGTATGGCGGTGGCAGGCAGGCCGGGCATGGTGGCCACACCGGCCAAGACGAGCTGGTCGAAGTACGGGTACTCGACGCCGTCGATGTCGATGTGCCGGTTCTCCAGACCTCCGTTGTGGTCGTGCGGGAAGGCGGGAGTGGGCGTGATGGGGCACACCACGGCATCGAACTCGGCGAAGAGTTGCCGCCAGCCGTGGCGGTGGAGTTCGCGACGGTTGTTCGCCTCGACCCAGTCGCGGTGGCTGAGCACCATGCCGCGCAGCCGCGCCGCATCGAGACTCCGGTCGTCCGCGCTCAGGGCGGCGGCGTGGGTTTGCAGCTGTTGGTACATGTCGACGGAAAGACTTGTGGCGGCGTTCGACAGCATCAGCAGCATGTAGAGCGTCGCCGCTTCGGTCGGATCGGGCAGCAGCGGACTGTGCCGTTCGACGCGGGCGCCCTCGTCGACGAGCGCCTCGGCGACCCGGTTCACGCCCGCCCGCACCGCCGATCCGGTCGGAATGAGCGGATGGTCCTCGATGATCAGGACACGGAAGTCCGACAGCCGCTCGTGGCGCGCGGGCGGCAGTGCGACGTCGTAGGCGACGCCGTGGGTCAGCGGGTCCGGTCCGGCCATCACATCGAGCAGCAGCGTGAGGTCGCGCGCCGTACGCGCCATCGGACCGACGACGGCGAGATCGAGATCGACCGGCAAGGCCGGGCCGGGCGGCGCGACCATCCCGCGGGTCGCCGCCAGTCCGAGGGTCGGCTTGTGTGCGTAGACGCCGCAGAAATGCGCGGGGGTGCGCAGCGAACCGGCGAGGTCGGAGCCGATCGACAGCGCACCGAATCCGCACGCCAGTGCCGCCGCCGATCCGCCGGAGGACCCACCCGACGTGCGGCCGTGATCCCACGGATTGTTGGTGGTGCCGTAGATCTCGTTGAAGCTCTGGATGTCTCGCAGCATCAACGGCACATTGGTCTTACCGAGCAGCACCGCGCCGGCCGCCTTCAACCGCGACACCTGTACCGCATCCTCGGCCGGTACGTAGTTCGCGTGCTCCGGCATGCCCCAAGTCGTGGGCAGCCCGGCGATGTTGTAGGACTCCTTGACCGTCACCGGAATGCCGAGCAGCGGCCGATCCTCGCCGCGGGCGCGCGCCTGGTCGGCACTGCGCGCGGCGGCCCGCGCGCGGTCGAAATCCGGTACACAGATCGCGTTGATCGCCTTGTCGTCCCGCTCGATACGGGCGATCGCCTCATCGGTCAGTTCCACCGATGTCACTTCACCAGCATGCAAGGCGGCCGCGAGTTCTTCCGCCGACTGAAAATCCCAATCCATGAATCCGACGCTATTGGCCCGCCGGAGAGGACATAAAATGCCGATTCGCACAACGGGAAAGTCGAACGGACCACCTGCGCCGGTGAAGTCACACGCTCGTTCTGCCATCGAAGACGGCTCACCCCAGGTCACAGCGTCGGCAGCGGGCCAACTCCATGCGGGCAGGACATGAAATGCCGCTTCGCGCAACGGGATAGATGTCTCAATAATCGTCATGTTCTTCCCGGCCACAGAATACTCACCCGACGACTGGCCATGACAATGCGCGGCGGGATCGGTGTCGGCCTGGAAATTCAGGAGACCTTCGTCGGACACCCGCGCGTACTTTGCGAGGCTGCGAACCGACGTATGCCCGAACAGCTTCATCAGCACGATCTGATTGCATTTTGCAATCAGATCGTGCATGGGGAAGATGCATCTGGTTGTAGAATGCAATCGGCGATTTCGACCGAGGGAGCATCAGATGCGCGATCAGGGACGTTCGGGCTGCCCGATCAACGCGACTATCGAGGTGATCGGCGATCGGTGGACGCTGCTGGTGCTGCGCGACGTGATGTTCGGCAACCGCCGCCACTTCCGCGAACTGCTCGCCGGATCGGAGGAGGGCATCGCATCCAATATCCTGTCCGACCGGCTCAAGCGCCTGGTCGCGGCCGGACTGCTCAGCCGCGAGGACGCCCGTCCCGGGCAGAAGGCCGAGTACCGGCTGACCGAGCCCGCGATTCAGTTGGTGCCGATCATGGCGCAGCTGGGCGCATGGGGGTTGCGGCATCGACCGACGACCAAGCGCCTGCGCGTACGCGCGGAACTGCTGGAGGAGGGCGGGCCGCAGCTGTGGGCCGAGTTCATGGAGGAGCTGCGCGAATCGCACCTCGGCGTGCCCCGCCCCGATCCGGATGCCCCGACCGCGACCGAGCGGTTGGCGCGCGCCTATGCCGACGCGGTCGCCGAGGGGTGATATCGCGCTGCGGCTTGCGCACCAGATCCGGCCGCACGGCCTGTCGACGGCGCGGCCGAGTTCTGAGCGCTACAGCTCATCTCCGGTAGCGAGGACTTCCCTGCGGAAGAAGTCGGCGGTGATCTCGCGGGCTCCGGATCTCGATCCGCCGTCTTCGGGAAAGCGGCTGTCGCGCGGTCGAATTCGTCCGCGATGAACTCGGCGATCGGCACAGGCACTGTGCCGCTGCCCATTTCGCGGGTGCGTGATTTGAGCTCGGTCGGCTCGTTGATCGCGGTAACCAGCCGCCGCAGTGTCCGGAACAAGTGCGTCGACGCGCGCTGGTCGGTCAGCTGGTGATGATCGCCACGGAGGTGGGCGTTTTCATCGGCGGCGTCGTCATCTCGACCGTAGGACTCACCTTCGTCTTCGTGCCGACCGATCTGCAGTTGATGCACACCGATGCCGCCACGCTGAAGTCCGCCATCGCACACCTACTGCCGTTCATCGCACACGACCGTGCCGGATTCGGCGGCGCGCTGATGGCTACGACGGTGGCGATCGTGCTGCTCGGTCTGTGGGGCTGGCGGCAGGGCGAGGCATGGGTGTGGTGGACGTTGCTCGGTGCGACCGTTACCGGGTCGGCCACTGCGCTGGTAATCCACTTCTTCATCCACTTCACCGCGTTCATCCATCTGCTGCCGGTGTATTTCGGTAGCGCCGTGCTTGCTGTCGCGCTGATTTTGGGGCGCCCATATCTGATGTATCGCTCCGACTAATAGCGCTGCCACGCAACTCGATGGCAGCAACGTTGGATTTGTCCGAGATTTGCCGGGTTCCTGCCGGTTGATCAGTCCTATCTCGGATAGGTCTCAGGCGGTTCGAAACATTCTCTTAGAGAGCTCTCAGGGATCCTCCTTTGCGGAGCTAATTATGGCTTGGAAAAGGATGTCTGACCTGCGATTGACTGAATCTGGCCTGCTCAAGACCATGATGGACGGTTGTCCAGATCACATTGAAAAGCAGTATGTAGTCTGCGTCACTATCCGGCCGAAATCCGTAACCGGATTTGCGTAAGCCCCGATGTGCCATGTGTCAGCCAGTTCGACTGGATTTGTTTTCGACGAAGAGGAAATTTCATGATCCCCGTTATCATCGACACCGGTTCTGCTGCCCTGAACGGCCTGTTTTCCACCGGTAGCGCTGCTCTGCACGGTATTCTCAACACCCTGTGGACGGGTTCGTTCGGCGGCTGATAGTGCTGTTGCGGCCGATTGATTTCGGCCGTATCCGTGCCGTTCGATTCGGCGCGAGACGAGTCGAGGCCCCGCACCCGATGGTGCGGGGCTTCGCCTTTGCCGGATCTGGCGACGGCACTGACGGCGGCCGCCTACCAGGGGGTAGGGCGCTGCGATTTCGCGCCCACTAAGCTGGTCGGCGGTAAATGCCTACCCCTCTTCCTCCCAGGAGTAACCCACAGTGAGCCAAGCAGGCCGTCCTGTTGTTCTGATCGCCGACAAGCTCGCCCAGTCGACCGTCGACGCGCTTGGTGACGGTGTCGAGGTTCGCTGGGTCGATGGCCCCGACCGCCCGGCACTCCTCGCCGCGGTGCCCGAGGCGGACGCGCTGCTGGTCCGCTCCGCGACCACCGTCGACGCCGAGGTGCTCGAGGCCGGGAAGAACCTGAAGATCGTCGCCCGTGCCGGCGTCGGCCTCGACAATGTCGATGTGCCCGCGGCCACCGAGCGCGGCGTCATGGTCGTCAACGCGCCCACCTCGAACATCCACACCGCCGCCGAGCACGCCGTCACGCTGCTGCTGGCCGCGGCCCGCCAGATCCCGGCCGCCGACGCCACGCTGCGCGAGCGCACCTGGGCGCGCAGCAAGTTCAACGGTGTCGAGATCTTCGACAAGACCGTCGGTGTTGTCGGCCTCGGCCGTATCGGCCAGCTGTTCGCCGCGCGCCTGGCCGCGTTCGAGACCAAGGTGATCGCCTACGACCCCTACGTCTCCCCGGCCCGCGCCGCCCAGCTCGGCATCGAACTGCTCAGCCTGGACGATCTGCTCGAGCGCGCCGACCTGATCTCGGTGCACCTGCCGAAGACCCCCGAGACCAAGGGCATCATCGGCAAGGAAGCCATCGCCAAGACCAAGCCCGGCGTCATCATCGTCAATGCCGCGCGCGGTGGGCTGGTCGACGAGCAGGCGCTCGCCGACGCCATCAAGTCGGGTCACGTGCGCGCCGCGGGCCTGGACGTGTTCGACACCGAGCCGTGCACCGACAGCCCGCTGTTCGATCTGCCGCAGGTCGTCGTGACCCCGCACCTGGGCGCATCCACCGCCGAGGCGCAGGACCGCGCGGGCACCGATGTCGCCAAGTCCGTATTGCTGGCCCTGGCCGGTGAATTCGTGCCGGGCGCGGTGAATGTCACCGGTGGCACCGTCAGCGACGAGGTCGCACCGTGGCTGGAGATCGTGCGCAAGCAGGGTCACCTGCTCGGCGCGGTGTCCAACGAGCTCCCGGTCAGTGTCGAGGTGCAGGTGCGCGGCGAACTGGCCGCGCAGGATGTCGCGGTGCTGGAGCTGTCGGCGCTGCGCGGCATCTTCTCCGCGCTGGTCGAGGACCAGGTCACCTTCGTCAACGCCCCCGCGCTGGCCAAGGACCGTGGCATTAGCGCCCAGGTCACCAAGATTTCGGAGAGCCCGAGCCACCGCAGCGTCGTCGACCTGCGCGCGGTCTTCGGCGACGGCCGCACCCTGAATGTGGCCGGCACGTTGACCGAGCCGCAGCTGGTGCAGAAGATCGTCAACATCAACGGCCGCAACTACGATATGCGCGCCGAGGGCCTGAACCTGGCCGTGCTGAACTACGACGACCGGCCGGGCGCGCTGGGCAAGATCGGCACCAAGCTCGGCGAGGCCGAGATCGATATCCTCGCCGCACAGCTGAGCCAGGATGTCGACAAAGAAGGCGCGACCGTGGTTCTGCGGGTGGCCCGCGAAGTCCCTGCCGACGTCCAGGCCGCGATCGCGGAATCCGTCGGCGCCGCCAAGATCGTCCTGGTCGACCTGTTCTGACAATCCGGGCTCGAGCCCCGGCTCAGGAGCCAGCCGCGCGCCGTTACCTTTGGTGGCGGCGCGTGGCGCATGAATGGCACCGCGCTGGTCGCGCCCGCTCGCGGCTCGGCCCAGGGCACCAAGTACGGTGACCTTGCTGCTGTTCGCCCGGCGCGATGCCAGGGCGAACGCATGGATCGGCAGGCGTGCGGCGCGGTTCGAATACGGGCGGGCGAACCACATCCCGCGATCCTGCGACGACTGCGGTCGGCAAATTGAACGGAGCATTTGTTATGAAGCTTGCTGTTATCGCCGGTGATGGGATCGGTCCCGAGGTCATCGCGGAGGCACTCAAGGTGCTCGATGTGGTGCAGCCGGGTGTCGAGAAGACCGAATACGACCTGGGTGCCCGTCGCTACCATGCGACCGGGGAGATCCTGCCGGATTCGGTGCTGCCCGAGCTGAAGCAGCATGACGCGATCCTGCTCGGCGCGATCGGCGATCCGTCGGTGCCCAGCGGTGTGCTCGAGCGCGGACTGCTGCTGCGCACCCGCTTTGCGCTGGACCACCACGTGAACCTGCGGCCGTCGAAGCTGTACCCGGGCGTGACCAGTCCGCTGGCTGGCAATCCGGATATCGACTTCGTTGTCGTGCGCGAGGGCACCGAGGGGCCCTACACCGGTACTGGCGGCGCCATCCGGGTGGAGACGCCGCACGAGGTCGCCACCGAGGTCAGCACCAATACCCGCTTCGGCATCGAGCGCGTGGTGCGCTACGCCTTCGCCAAGGCGCAGGCGCGCCGCAAGCACCTGACGCTGGTGCACAAGAACAATGTGCTGACCTTCGCCGGTTCGCTGTGGCAGCGCACAGTGAACGAGGTCGCGGTCGAATTCCCGGAGGTGCAGACCGCCTACCAGCACATCGACGCCGCCACCATCCATATGGTCAACGATCCGGGCCGCTTCGACGTGATCGTCACCGATAACCTCTTCGGCGACATCATCACCGACCTTGCGGCGGCGGTCAGCGGTGGTATCGGCCTGGCGGCCAGCGGCAATATCGACGCGTCCGGCGCCAACCCGAGCATGTTCGAGCCGGTGCACGGCAGTGCTCCCGATATCGCGGGTCAGTCCAAGGCCGATCCGACCGCCGCGATCCTGTCGGTTTCGCTGCTGCTCAACCACCTCGGCAATACCGAGGCGGCCGCCCGGATCGAAGGCGCGGTTGCCAAGGATCTCGCGTCGCGCAGTGGTGCGGCCTCGACCGTCGAGGTCGGGGATCGGATCGCCGCGGCGGTCTGATACTTCCCGCAAGGCCCGCGCTCGACGGTTTCGGGTGCGGGCTTTGCGCATTCGCGAACCGCGAGGGGGCCTGGCACACACTTGAATTCGGCTCCGCGAGCGCGAACCATCGATGTATGGCCTCCGAATCGACGTGTCGACGCGACCCGTCTCCGGCTACCGGGTGGTCCGATGAGTGAGCGTCGGGTGCTGCGTGGGCGGGGGTTCGGACCTTATTCCGAAGTTGATCTGCACGACCTACCGGACGGCGGTAGAGGGTTCGAACTCGAGGACGGATGGTTGATCGCGGTCGCCACCGGTGCCCGACACAACTTCGTGGTGCAGCGGCTCGGACGGCTCATCGATGCCGCGGCGGTCGGGGCGGCTGTGCATATATGTATAGGCGGCGGTTGGGAAGTCGGCACCCCGAGTGGTGTGCGCAAGCCAGATATCGTGGTGATCCCGAGAGATATTGCGCGAGCGGCGATTGTCGCCGAAACCCCCAGGGTCATCCTGGGCAGGGAAGTGCTGCTCGCCGTGGAGGTCGTCGCACCGGGTAACGGTACCGAGCGCACCGATCGGGTCAGGAAGGTCCGCGAATACGCGGCCATCGATATTGCGCAATACTGGATCGTCGAACATCATCCGGAGGTCCGGATCCACCGAATGCTGCTCGCGGACGGCGCCTTTCGCGCTAGTCCAGTAGTGGCGGCGGGAACGGTGTGCACTGCGCAGATCCAGGCGGATCCACCGTTCCGGGTGAGTTTCGACCCGGCTGCCCTGATCGAGATCTGATCAATCGCACTAGGCCAGCGCGCCACCGACCGCCGCGGCGATACCGCGCATCGACTCAGCGACGGCACCGGCGATGACATCGTGCATACGCGCCACCGGCCCGGCGATCGGCCCAATGACATCGAACACTTCACCGGCGACGGCCAGATGCTGCCATTCGATGAGAGTGGCTGCCGCACTGACCGATTCGGCAATGGCCGATCCGCGCCCGGCCAGTTCGGCCAGTTGTTCGGCGGTGGTCGGGAATTGCTCGGTCATGACGGTCTCGCGACGGTGTCGTCGGGCGCAGCGGCTGGTGACCCTGCCGTGTCGGTGAAACGAGGTGCTGGTGGTGAATCCCTGCGGTGGTGGGGGATTCGTTGATCGGAACTAGAGGGTGGGCGGAGCTGGCGGGCTGGGCGGCTTCGGCATGTTGGGCGGTATCGGCATGGTGGGTGGGGTGAGCAGACCCGGTGGGGTTGGGAATCCGGGTGGTGTTGGCGGGGTTGGGGGCATGGGAGTGCCGGGCGGCGTTGGGAATCCGGGTGGCGCCGGGGGTGGCGGGAACGGTCCCGTTGGGGGCATCGGGCCGCTGAAGCGCTGGAAGGCCGCTTGGCGTGAAGTGCCGAGCAGATCGCCGATTTCGGCCCAGGTGTGGCCTTCATCGCGGGCCTGCCGGGCCAGGGTGTGCAGGATGTCGTCGACGAGGCGGCTCAAGTTTCGGGTCGCGGTGAGCGCGGCCAGCACCGGCACGCTGGGCCGCCCGTCCTCTGGACGCAGCACGCCCACGACTAGTTCCGCATTGGCGGACAACAACTTTCCGAGCATTGCCCGCTCGTCCTGTGGGTCTATGTGTTGGTGTTCATCAGGCATATGTAAAGCCTGACTTGACATCAATGGCTTGTCAAGGCTGGATTTACATGGCCATGCGATCGGAGGGCGGATCCGGTTGGTTCGATGCGCCGCGAATACTGGGGAACCTGCGCTGGGTTCCAGTGGGGTGCGGAGATCGATGCGACGACGTCTGTCGGGTCACTGTCGATTCTCGGTGTTGCACGATTCGGAAAGCGCGAGGCTCGTGTCGCATCGGCGGACCGTCGCATGTGATCGGCACACCTGGATCGCGCCCGCCCCGGCAGACCGGGGCGGGCGCGAATTCGTAAGGGGCCGTTATTTGGATTGTCGATCGGCGGGAACCAGCGGCACGGCCGCCGTCGCCAGCGCGGCAGCCAGTAGGTACGCGGCGGGAAAGCCGCTGGCGGTGATGAGTGCGCCGAAAGCCGGTGGGATGGCGGCTATTGCGAGGTTCTGGCCGGTGTTCTGGATGCCGAGTCCGCGTCCGCTCCAGTAGGGTCCGGCGATTTCGGCGACCGCGGTGAAGGCCAAGCCGTTATCGGACACGGTGATGACCGATGCCGCGATCAGCAGCGGGATCGCGGCCCACCAGGCATGTGTCCATGCGGCCGAAGCCAAGGCGGCCATGCTGATTACGGCGGCGATGGCGACGGTGCGCAGCGGTCCCAGTCGGCTGCCGACGCGATCCGACCACGCGCCCGCGCCGATTCGCCCTAGGGCGCCGAGGATTTGGGTGAAGGTAACCAGGGCGCCCGCCGCCGGCAGCGACCAGCCGACGTCACGGTGCAACCACAACAATGCGAAAGTCCAGACGGTGCCTTGTGGAACGCATAGCAGCACTGACACCGCGTGTATGCGCCACAGTGTGGAATCGCCGCGATAGGGGTTGGCCCGGTCCACGGCCGCACCCGTGGGGCGTGGTGGATCGACGATGCCGACCAAACAGCCCAGCGCGGCCGCGCCCGCCATGACGGCGGGCACCAGAATGGCCACCGAGACACCGTGTTCGGCCGCCACCGCCGGAATGGCCAGTGCGCCGACGCCGACACCCAAAGGCTGTGCGGTCTGCCGGATTCCCATGGCCAGCCCGCGTCGATGTGGCGGGAACCAGCCGACGATCACCCGCCCGCTGGCGCCATTGGTGCTCGCCGCGCCGACGCCGCCGAAGAACAGCAGCGCGCCGAGCGCGAGGTAATTCGACGCCGTTGCCGCCGCCGCGCCCGCGACGAACATCAGCAGCGGCCCGCCGACCAACACCTTGTGCTCGCCGATCCGGTCGACGACATAGCCCCACGCGATGAGCGTGCACACCAGCCCGACCGTCGGCATGGCCACCAGTAGTCCGGCGGTCGCCAGCGGCATGCCGTCCGCGGTCAGCGCCGGTAGCAGAAATGGGACCCCGTGGATGAACACGGCACTGGATGCCTGCGCGAAGACGCCGAGTCCGAGCATGGACCACCGTCGGACCTCGCGCGGCTGCGTCACGGTAGTAGCCAACGACCTCACCTCGGAATCTCAAAATATGGGATCAAGTTCTCAGGTTATGAACATTGGGCCTTACCGTACACCCGGTGGGCAACCTGATTTCGAGGGTCGGGTTGTCTATCTCCTCACAACTTCGACGCCGAGCCGAGCCGCGGTGTCGACGCCTGCGGAGCGAGACGGTTCGCGGCCCGGCCGGCGTCTGCGCGAAGGCGCGGCCATGAACTCGGGATATCCGAATCGCATGCGTCACAGCGCGAGTCCCGACGGCTCGGACCGCGCGACTCCGACAGCCGCGAACGCGCCGCGGTCATCGGCGCGACAATTGGACACAGCGCGTTCGAGCAGGTCGACGGGGGTCGATAGACTGCCGGGCATGCGTCTAGGTCGAATCGCCAGTCCCGATGGAGTCGCTTTCGTCAGTATCGAAGGGGAGGGGAGCGAGAGCGTCGCCAAAGAGATCGCGGAACATCCGTTCGGTACGCCGACGTTCACCGGGCGGAGTTGGCCGCTGGCCGATGTGCGCCTGCTCGCGCCGATTCTGGCCAGCAAGGTGGTCTGCATCGGCAAGAACTACGCCGCGCACGCGGCCGAAATGGGTGGTGTCGCACCCGCCGATCCGGTGATCTTCATGAAGCCGAGCACCTCGATCATCGGCCCGAACGCGCCGATCATCTTGCCGCCCAGCTCTTCCCAGGTCGACCACGAGGGTGAGCTGGCGATCGTCATCGGCCGTCCGTGCAAGGATGTGCCCGCCGCACGTGCGCTCGATGTAGTGCTCGGCTACACCGTCGCCAACGATGTGACCGCCCGTGACCAGCAGAAGCACGACGGCCAGTGGACCAGGGCCAAGGGCTACGACACCTTCTGCCCGCTCGGCCCGTGGATCGAAACCTCGCTGGACCCTTCGGATCTGGAGATCGTCACCGAAGTCGATGGTGAGGTCCGCCAGCGCAGCCGCACTTCGCTTCTGCTACATGATATTCCGAAGCTCATCGAGTGGGTGACCACGGTAATGACGCTGCTGCCCGGTGATGTGATCCTCACCGGAACCCCGGAGGGTGTCGGCCCGCTGCAGTCCGGGCAGAACGTGTCCGTGACCGTCGAGGGCATCGGAACCCTCACCAATCCTGTTGCCGCCAAGCGCTAGTCGAAAGAGAGCCATGACTGAAGTACGGGTCCGCTTCTGCCCGTCACCGACCGGGACGCCACACGTCGGCCTGATCCGGACGGCGCTGTTCAACTGGGCGTACGCCCGCCACACCGGCGGCAAGTTCGTCTTCCGCATCGAAGATACCGATGCCGCACGCGATTCCGAGGACTCCTACCGGGCGATCCTGGACGCACTGCGCTGGCTCGGCCTCACTTGGGATGAGGGTCCGGAGGTCGGCGGACCCTATGAGCCGTACCGGCAGTCGCTGCGGCGCGAGCTGCACATGGAGATCGTGCAGAAGTTGCTGGCGGCCGGTGAGGCCTACGAATCCTTCTCCACGCCCGAAGAAGTCGAGGAGCGCCACCGCGCCGCTGGCCGGGACCCGAAGCTCGGCTACGACAACTATGACCGCGATCTCACCCCGGAGGCGGTCGAGGCCTATCGCGCTGCCGGACGTCCGGCGGTA
Source organism: Nocardia sp. NPDC005998 (assembly GCF_040614395.1). Classification (NCBI taxonomy): domain Bacteria; kingdom Bacillati; phylum Actinomycetota; class Actinomycetes; order Mycobacteriales; family Nocardiaceae; genus Nocardia; species Nocardia sp. NPDC005998. The sequence goes on from NZ_JBEXUI010000002.1 coordinate 281,076, forward strand.
ATTCGGTTGCGGATGCCCGATGAGGACATCACTTGGCACGATCTGGTGCGCGGCGAAACCACCTTCAAAGCGGGTACGGTGCCCGACTTCGCACTCACCCGCGGTAATGGCGATCCGCTCTATACGCTGGTAAACCCGGTCGACGACGCATTGATGAAGATCACCCATGTTTTGCGCGGGGAAGACCTCCTTTCCTCAACTCCGCGGCAAATCGCGCTCTATGCGGCGATGCGGCGGATCGGTGTTGCTGAGTTCACTCCGGAGTTCGCTCATCTACCGTTCGTGATGGGGCAGGGCAACAAGAAGTTGTCCAAGCGCGATCCGGAGTCGAATCTGTTCGTCCATCGGGATCGGGGATTCATCCCGGAGGGTTTGCTGAATTACCTGGCGTTACTCGGTTGGGGCATCGCGGATGATCGCGATGTTTTCTCGATGGCGGAGATGGTGGCGGCCTTCGATATCTCGAAAGTAAATTCGAATCCGGCACGTTTCGATCAGAAGAAGGCAGACTCGCTCAACGCCGAACACATCCGATTGCTGGAGCCAGGGGATTTCACGCACCGCTTACGTGAGTTCCTGACCGAACACGGTCACATCGGCGCCGACATCGACGACAAGTTGTTCGCCGCGGCCGCTGAACTCGTGCAAACCCGGATCGTGGTGTTGTCCGATGCGTGGGATCTGCTGCGTTTCTTGTTCGCGCCCGCGGAAGAGTTCGCGATTGATCCGGCGGCGGGGGCGAAGAACCTCGGCCCCGATGCCACGCCGATATTGGACGCCGCCATCGCCGCGCTGGAGCCGTTACCGGCCTGGACCACCTCCGCTATCGAGGATGTGCTCAAAACCACGCTCATCGATGATCTGGGGCTCAAGCCGCGCAAGGCGTTCGCGCCAGTGCGAGTGGCGGTGACGGGTTCGCACATCAGCCCGCCGCTGTACGAGTCCCTGGAGTTGCTCGGCCGCGAAACCAGCCTGGCTCGGCTGCGCTCGGCGCTGGCGTGGACCGCGCCCGCGTAAAACCCGGACTTGACCGAAAAACAGGGCGTTGACCAGCCGATTTGTAGTTAACCGTATGCGGTTTGGTACTCTTCTTCTCGGCTCGGAACAGGGCCTCGGGTCAGCCGGACACGAGGTCGAACGTCCTGGTCATTGGGGTATGGTGTAATTGGCAACACAGCTGATTCTGGTTCAGCCATTCTAGGTTCGAGTCCTGGTACCCCAGCGGAGAATGTTGTTCGTCTCTCGGTTCGCGGCCGAAAGTTGTTCAGCATCCGGCGATTTGGTCGCCGAGCTTCGGTCCGCTAAGCTAACCGAGCTTCCACTGATCGAAAGATCGAAACGGAAAGATCGCCCACAGAAATGTGGGAGGTCCAGTCCTGGCCCCGTCGTCTAGCGGCCTAGGACGCCGCCCTCTCAAGGCGGTAGCGCGGGTTCGAATCCCGTCGGGGCTACAACGAGTGCAAGGCCCATGCTCATGGAGAGCATGGGCCTTGCTCGTTTTCGCATTGTTCTGTGGGGGTGGAACCCCCACGCCCCTACCCGGAGGGCTTCGCCCCCGGACCGGGATCGCGGGCTTATGGGGTCGGCTAGGTGGCTTCCGCGATGGGGTTGTCGGTCGTGTTGGTGCCGGTCATGTGGGGGGTTCGCAGGGGACTGGACGCGTGGTTTCGGCTGTGTGGGTGCCGGGCTGGGTGGTTCTTGATTGAGGGGTGCCGGGCTGGGTGGTTCTTGATCGAGGGTCCCGGGCCGGTGACGGGGTCCCGGATTGATGGTTCTTAGTCGCAGGGTGCCGGGTTGGTGGTTCTTGGTCGCAGGGTGCCGGGTTGGTGGTTCTTGGTCGCATGCGTGCCGGACCGTTGGTGGTCACATAGATCCCGGGCTGGTGGCTCGCCGATGCATTGTTCCTGGGCCTGGGTTCCCAGCTGCGCCCCGCGTCTCCAGCACCGTCGACCTCTCGCGCGGGCTCACCACCGACGAGAGGGGGTATGCAACCCCTGGACAAGTGATCACCATGCGCTCATGCAGGTAAACGTCGAGAGCACCCCTGCATCAGCGCATTCTCGGCCGATCCATGTTGGGGGGCACGGGGCGGGGGGTGGGTGTTGCTTGGTCGTTGGAGGGGGGCCGGGCGGGGGTGAGGTTGTACTGGGGGGTGCGTGATGGGGGGTGTTTGGGGGCGGTCCGTATTTGGTGTGGCTGTCGGTGGGGGCGGGAAGTGGGGGACATGCAAAAGGCCCTCCAGGTGGGGGCTGGCGGGCCTTTTGGTGGGGTGGTGGGGCTTTATCCGCTCTTGCGGCGGAACTCGCGTTTGTGGCTGGCGTTGCCGTGGGCGGAGGTTGCCTTGGATCGTCCGTTCATATGATCGGTCGACTTGGCGTGGTGCTGGTTCTTGCGCTCCAGGGCTTCCTTGAATTTGCGCTTGACCTCTTCGGCGCTGGACCCCGCGCTGCCGTTGGAACTATCCGCTTCCGCCATCGTCTGCTCCTCGTCGTCGCGACCGCGCACCGCGCCAAGGGGCGTCGGCGCGCTGCCGATTCGGGTCGAACAGGGTTGACGCTACTGTGCGCGGGCGCGGTGTGTCAGTCGGATATCGCCCGCGTGCCGCGATCAGTCCGGCGATTGCGCGGTGGTGCCGCCGAGGGGCAGCTCCGGCAGACCGAGTTTGCGATGGTCCCAGCTGCGCAGGCGATCGGGGACCACCCGGATGGCGACGCGCTTGTGCAGCATCTGTTCGACCAGCGGGCGGACTTCCTCGCTGTAGGGGCCGGTGTAGCGCTCCCAGACGCTCACGCCGACGGCGAACAGCTTCTCCGGATCGTCGATGATCTCGGCGTGGCCTTCGATGGAGACCCCGCGCAACTGGTCGTAGGTGTGACCCGCCTCGACCATGCAGGTGATGCGCGGGTCGCGGCGCAGGTTGACGGCCTTCTGCGATTTCGCCTTCGTTTCGAACCACAGCTCGGGCAGCTTGCGGACCGAGCCATCGGGTGCGACCTCGCCATCGAGCAGGGCATACCACATCGCGATGAGATGCGGCGTGCCGTTCGGGCCGATGGTTGCCAGCGTTGCGATGCGGCTGCGCTGCAGGAACTCGGTGATCTCGGCATCGGACATGACGATCTGCGCCCGTTGGTTTACTCCCATGCGCACCAACCTTAGATGTTCGAACTAGAACGTGTTACAGCCTCTTGTGCAATGCGTCCGCGGCGGCGACCAGGTCGGCCGCCCAGCGTGCGCCGGGTCTGCGGCCCATGCGATCGATCGGGCCCGATACCGAAACGGCCGCGATGACATGACCCGCGGCATCGCGCACGGGTGCGGAGACGCTGGCCACACCGCTGGCCCGCTCGGCGGCGCTCTGCGCCCAGCCGCGCTTGCGTACCTCGGCCAGCGCGCGCTCGCCGAAGACCGCATCGGCCAGGATGGTGCGCTGCAATTCCGGATCCGCCCAGGCCAGCAGCACCTTGGCCGCCGATCCGGCGGTGAGCGGCAGTCGCGCGCCGATCGGCACGGTATCGCGCAGTCCGACCGGTGGTTCCAGGGCGGCGATGCATACCCGCGCATTGCCGTCGCGGCAGTAGATCTGGACACTCTCGCCGGTGATCTCGCGCAGGCGCGGGAGAATTGCGGAGGCGGCCTCGTGCAGCGGATCGGTGGCGCCGGCGGCGAGTTCGGCGAGGGCCGGGCCCGGCCGCCACAGGCCGTTGTTGTCGCGGGCCAGCAGCCGGTGTACCTCGAGCCCTACAGCCAGGCGATGGGCGGTGGCGCGGGGCAGTCCGGTGCGGGTGCACAGCTCATTGAGACCGCAGGGGTGCTCCGCGACGGCATACAACACTGACACCGCTTTGTCGAGGACGCCGATACCGCTATGCTGTCTCATAGAACGATATTAGCGTCTCGGATGTTGAGAAAGCCACTTAAGCGCTCTGCTCGCTCCCGACGCGCCGGATAGCCAAATTGTGCAGCCGGAACCGCGCCTCAGCCCAGATCGCGCGAACCGGTTGCTCGTCGGAAAGGTGATCGAGAATGGCCGAGCGCCGCACACTGGCCGAAAAGGTGTGGGAGCAGCACGTCGTTGCCCGCGGAGAGGGCGAAGGCGCCTCCCGTGAGCCGGATTTGATCTACATCGATTTGCACCTCGTGCACGAGGTGACCAGTCCGCAGGCCTTCGACGGGCTCCGCGCCGCCGGTCGCCCCGTGCGCCGTCCCGATCTCACCATCGCGACCGAGGATCACAACGTCCCGACCATCGATATCGATAAGCCGATCGCCGACCCGATTTCGCGCACCCAGGTCGAGACCCTGCGCCACAACTGCGCGGAATTCGGTGTGCGACTGCATCCGATGGGGGATCTGGATCAGGGCATCGTGCACGTCGTCGGGCCGCAGCTCGGTTTGACGCAGCCGGGTACGACGGTGGTGTGCGGTGACAGCCACACCTCGACCCACGGTGCGTTCGGCGCACTGGCGATGGGGATCGGCACCAGCGAGGTCGAACATGTCCTTGCCACGCAGACCCTCTCACTGCGTCCGTTCAAGACCATGGCGATCACCGTTGACGGCCAATTGCCGCCCGGTGTCACGAGTAAGGACCTGATTCTGGCCGTTATCGCCAAGATCGGTACGGGCGGCGGTCAGGGCTATGTGCTCGAGTATCGCGGCGAGGCCATTCGCGCCATGTCCATGGAGGCGCGAATGACCATCTGCAACATGTCGATCGAAGCGGGTGCGCGGGCCGGAATGATCGCCCCTGACGAAACCACCTATGAATTCCTCAAAGGACGCCCGCACGCGCCGCAGGGAGCCGACTGGGACGCCGCAGTGGCCGCCTGGGAGGCGTTGCAGACCGATGAGGGCGCGGTTTTCGACGCCGAGGTGCACATCGACGCCAATGCGCTGACCCCGTTCGTCACCTGGGGCACGAATCCGGGACAGGGTGCGCCACTGGGTGAGACGGTGCCCGATCCCGCGCAGATTGCCGACGATACGGCGCGGGAGTCCGCGGAGAAAGCGCTGCGATACATGGACTTGGAGCCGGGAACTCCGCTTCGAGAGGTGTCGGTCGATACGGTATTCGTCGGTTCGTGCACCAACGGGCGCATCGAGGATTTGCGCGCTGTGGCCGGGATTTTGAAGGGACGCCGCATCGCCGACGGTGTGCGAATGTTGGTTGTACCGGGATCTATGCGGGTGCGCGCACAGGCGGAAAAAGAAGGACTGGGCGAGATTTTCACCGCGGCGGGCGCCGAATGGCGTCAGGCGGGCTGCTCGATGTGCTTGGGAATGAATCCCGATCAGCTCGCGCCCGGTCAGCGTTGTGCTTCGACATCGAACCGCAACTTCGAGGGTCGACAGGGCAAAGGTGGCCGTACACACCTGGTTTCCCCGCTCGTAGCGGCCGCGACGGCGGTCCGCGGCACCCTGTCCGCACCGGCGGATCTGGACTGATCGGCGTGCGGACGCCTTGCGCCCGCATCGATTCGCACTTCCGGCCATAGCGACCGCCCACAGGTCGCTCGAAACGGCAGCCGTAGCGACTGCTTGCAGGTCGCTCGAAACGGCAGCCGTAGCGACTGCTTGCAGGTCGCTCGAAACGGCAGCCGTAGCGACTGCTTGCAGGTCGCTCGAAACGGTCGGCTCAAATCGCCTAACGACCCAGGAGAATCAGCAGAAATGGAAGCCTTCACCGTCCACAAGGGGATCGGAGTGCCGCTGCGCCGATCCAATGTCGACACCGATCAGATCATTCCGGCCGTGTACCTGAAGCGGGTGACGCGCACAGGATTCGAGGACGGACTGTTCGCAGCATGGCGGTCCGACCCGGACTTCATTCTGAACACCGAGCCTTATAACCGGGGCAGTGTGCTGGTGGCGGGGCCGGACTTCGGCACCGGATCCTCGCGTGAGCACGCGGTATGGGCACTGTCGGACTACGGCTTTCGTGTCGTCATCTCATCACGCTTCGCCGACATCTTCCGCGGCAATGCGGGCAAGGGTGGTCTGTTGGCCGCGCAGATGTCACAGAACGATGTCGAAATGCTCTGGAAGTTGCTCGAGGAACAGCCCGGTCTCGAATTGGTTGTAGACCTCGAGGCGCGCACGGTGACGGCCGGAACCGTCGTGTTGCCGTTCGATATTGATGACTACACCAGGTGGCGTCTGCTCGAAGGATTGGACGACATCGGGCTCACCCTCCGGCGCAGTGACGTCATCGATGAGTTCGAAAAGGCAAGGCCAAGTTGGAAACCCACAACCCTTCCGGCACATATTTCGCAGGCGTAATCACCCGGTAGTGATAGCTGTACAGCCCTAGGGGCGGTAGCTGGACGTGTGCTAAACCACATGAATTTTGGCGTGGCACATAGACTCTTGCTCAAAGTGGGTTTACCGTGGTACCTAGTCGGTCCGACGACGGGCCATTAGTCTGCGGAGGATTCAATGAACAAGGCGGAACTGATCGACGTTCTGACCGAAAAGTTGGGTACGGACAGGCGCACGGCCACCGCGGCAGTCGAGCATGTGGTCGACACCATCGTGCGCGCTGTGCACAAGGGTCAAAGCGTCACAATCACCGGATTCGGTGTGTTCGAACAGCGTAAGCGTGCGGCTCGAGTTGCCAGGAACCCGCGCACCGGCGAAACCGTCAAGGTGAAGCCCACTTCGGTGCCTGCGTTCCGCCCAGGTGCTCAGTTCAAGGCCGTCATCGCGGGTAAGCAGAAGCTGACCGCGAGCGGCCCCGCCGTAAAGCGCGGCGCGAATGCACCGGTGGCGGCGAAGAAGGCGGCCGCCAAGAAGGTGGCGGCGAAGAAGGCTGCCGCCAAGAAGGCGACCGCCACCAAGGCGCCCGCGAAGAAGACGGCTGCGAAGAAGGCCCCGGCAAAGACCACCGCCCGCAAGGCAACTGCCGCCAAGACGGTCGCGAAGAAGGCGGCCGTCAAGAAGACCGTCGCCAAGAAGGCTCCGGTCAAGAAGGCCGTGGCGGCCAAGAAGGCCACCGCTGCGAAGAAGACCGTCGCCAAGAAGGCGCCCGCGAAGAAGACCGCGGCCAAGAAGGCTCCGGCCCGCCGCGCTCGCTGACGCGGAGGTTCGAGGCCGCATCGGATGCGGCTGAAGGTCCAGCGCCATCGAGTGATTCGGTTCCACTGAGCGGAATCACTCCCTGTACCGGCTAAAAACGGCCCTGGGGTTCGCCCCAGGGCCGTTTTAGCTACCTATGTCCGAATTTGGGGTCCAGTAGCGACCGCGTGACGGTTGCGGTCCCCATTGGGGTCAGGATTTGACGATGGCGGCCGACAGCGACCGGTCGAGGTGGTCGGCGGCGACCAACCGACCCGAGGCAAAAGACAGCACCCACACGCTGCCCTTGCGGTTGCGCGCGGATGGCAGCGTGATGCCGTCCCGATCGGCCCACCACTGCAGCAGATCGGGAATTACCTTGCCCTGACTGCACAGAACGCGCACCGCGCGATCCGATACCAGGGAGACAGCGCATTGTCGGGCCTTGTCCGGCGCTGCGGCATAACCGCTTTCGGAAAACAGCGGCTCGATGGCGATGGTTGCGCCGAGTTTCTCGGCCAGTGGCGTCACCGTCTGGACGCAGCGCACCGGATCGGCCGAATAGATCTCGGATGCACCGAACGCCAGCAGATTCGGGACCAGCGCCTGTGCCCGGGCCTGCCCTTCCCGCTCCAGTGGGCGCTGCTCATCCGGGCCGTCGAATCGGCCCCGGCTGCCCGCCTTGGCGTGTCGAACCAGTAGCAGCGTGGCGGTGGCCGCGGGCAGGCGGGTGAAGGCGCGCAGCACCTGGCGGTCCATCGGATACGACAGCTGGTCCATCACCCGGTCCAAGGTGTACCAGGACAGCACATCGACCTCGGAATTGGCGCTGAACGCCCCACCCGCGACCTCGGCTGCCCAGTAGTCCACTCGCTTCAATTTCCGGTGTCCCGGAATCGGATACGTGACGTGCCCGAGATACCGGCCCAGACGGCAGTCCAGGCCGGTTTCTTCGCCGACCTCACGCACCGCAGCGAGCACCGGCGTCTCGCCCGGATCGAGTTTGCCCTTGGGCAGCGACCAATCCTGATACTTGGGGCGATGCACCACCGCGATCTCGATGGCACCGGGACCGTCGGCCGTCCTGCGCCACAGCACCGCACCGGCGGCGTGAATGTTGGCTGTTACCCGGGGATCCCAGAACGGTCCCCCGTCCATGTCGTATCCCGTCGTACCACTCACTGGTGATCCGGTCTCCGCATTCGCATCAGGAATTCTTGGTGGTCACGTACATGGGCACCGTCTCGGTCGGCGCCGTCGGGCGAGGCCTGCCAGCTGCCGTCAGGTTGAAGTATCCAGCAGCGGGTCGTCGGATACAGCGCGGAGTCGAATACCGACCCCAACTGCTCGCACAGCTTCGGATCCTTCACCTGCGCCATGACTTCCACGCGCCGGTCCAGATTCCGGTGCATCATGTCGGCACTGCCGATCCAGTATTCGTCCTGGGCCTGGAAGTGCATGATCCGCGAATGCTCCAGGAAGCGACCGAGAATCGAGCGCACCTCGATGTTCTCGCTCATCCCCTCGACACCCGGGCGCAGACCGCAGATGCCGCGCACCACGATCTGCACCGGTACACCGGCCTGAGAAGCTCGGTAGAGCGCGTCGATGACTTGCTCGTCGACAATTGCATTGGCCTTCATCCGGATTCGCGCCGGGACGCCCTCTTCGGCCAGTTCGGTCTCGCGCTGGATGCGCTCGATGATTCCGGCGCGCACACCCAGCGGAGCGACAAGCAGGTTGCGGTAGTTGGCCTTTCGCGAGTAGCCGGTGAGCGAATTGAACAGATCGGTCAGGTCGGCGCCGATTTCCGGTGCGGCAGTGAGCAACCCGACGTCCTCGTAGAGCCGCGCGGTCTTCGGGTTGTAGTTGCCGGTGCCGATATGGCAGTAGCGGCGGATGGTCGCACCCTCGCGGCGCACTACCAGACAGGTCTTGCAGTGCGTCTTGAGGCCGATGAGACCGTAGACCACGTGCACGCCCGCCTGCTCCAGCGCGCGGGCCCATTTGATGTTGGCCTGTTCGTCGAAGCGTGCCTTGATCTCGACCAGCGCGACGACCTGCTTGCCCGCCTCGGCTGCGTCGATGAGCGCGTTCACGATCGGGGAGTCACCGGAGGTCCGATACAGGGTCTGTTTGATGGCGAGCACTTGTGGGTCGGCGGCGGCCTGTTCGATGAAGCGCTGCACGCTGGTGGAGAACGAGTCGTAGGGGTGGTGCACCAGGACGTCGCCCTCGCGCAGCGCCTGGAAGACATTGCGCGGGGTTTCGCGCTCGCCGAACGCCGGAGGCGTCGCGGGCACATACGGTGCGTCCTTGAGATTGGGCCGATCGACCCCGTACACCTGCCAGAGGCAGGACAGATCGAGCAGACCCGGCACCTGGATCACATCCCCGGGATCGACCTCGAGCTCGCGCAACAGCAGATCGAGCATGTGCTCGGTCATATCGTCGGAGACCTCTAGTCGGACGGGCGAACCGAAGCGGCGGCGAGCCAGTTCGCGCTCCAGCGCCTGCAGCAGATCCTCGTCGCGGTCCTCGTCGACCTCGAAATCGGCATTGCGGGTGATGCGGAACGAGTGGTGCTCGACCACCTTCATACCGGGGAACAGCAGATCGAGATGTGCGGCGATCAGCGCTTCCATCGGCAAGAAGGCCGCGACGGGGGATCCGGACTCGTTTCGCCGCACCCGGACGAAGCGATCGACGTTATCGGGCACCTTGACGCGGGCGAAGTGTTCGGCGCCGGTGGAGGAATCCTTCACCGTCACCGCGAGGTTGAGACTCAGTCCGCTGATGTAAGGGAAGGGGTGGGCCGGATCCACCGCCAGCGGGGTGAGGACGGGGAAGACCTGGTCCTGGAAATAGCCCGAGAGGCGCTGGCGCTCATCGTCGTCCAGATCGGCCCAATCGATGATGGCAATGCCCTCGGCGGTCAGCGCGGGCAGTACCGAGTTGAGGAAAACGCGGGCATGCCGGTCGGCGATCTCCTGGGTACGCGCCGCGATCAGCTCCAGTTGCTCGTTGGGCGAACGGCCGTCCGCCGAACGCACCGAAAGTCCGGTCTCCGCACGGCGTTTGAGACCGGCGACGCGGACCATATAGAACTCGTCCAGATTGGAGGCGAAGATCGCCAGGAATTTCGCGCGTTCCAGCAACGGCAGCGACGCGTCCTCGGCGAGGGCGAGTACCCGCGCGTTGAAGTCGAGCCAGCTGAGCTCACGGTTCAGGTAGCGATCACGTGGCAACCGCTGCACCACCGCATCGTCGGCCAACGGTGTCGCGGCGGGCAGTGGGTTCGGCAGCAGTTGCTGCTTGACGGTCTCGGTCTCGCTCATGCCCATGCCTCGCTGGCACGCGGCACCGACAGGCGCGATGCGCGCTGGTACGGGAATCGCTCGCTTCGCTCACTCACGTTAACGATCATCCCCTACTAACCGGGCCCTGTGCAGCCCGACGTCATCATTGACGTGAGTATCACGCCGGGCGTGGCGATCGGCTAGCACACCCGGCGCACGCCCTCGTGAACGCGAATCGGCCAGCCGATGTCCTGCAGGGCAGCGCACGTCGAATCCCCGGTGCCGAGGTCGATGGCACGATCGAGATCGTCCGCGGTGTCCACATCCAGCCGCAATCCCGGCCAGTCACCGCGCAGATCGACCGCGCCGGCGGCAATATGCCGTACCGCGGAGCCGGGCCCGAAACGTGGGTCCAGCGCCGCGACGGTGTCGCCGACGAATAGCGCGGCGGTGCCGGTGCCCGCGTGGTCCACCACGACCGAGCGCACCCCGACCGGTGCGGTGCTCAGCATGTCCGAGAGCTCGTCCGGGCGCAGGGCGGGCAGATCCGCCTGTAGGGCCAGCAGTTCGACCGGGCCGTACCGGTGCCGCAGCGCGGTCGCCGCATCGGTGAGTGCGGTGTTCAGACCGTCCGGGTCGGCGGGGTCGAGCACCGCACGGCGCGGTTCGGGATGGACCGCCGCGCCGAGCGAGCCCGCCAGCTCGGCGACCACCGGATCCGGGGTCACCACGGTGACCGACGCGACCTGCGGCACCGCGACGGTGGCGGATACGGTGTCCGCGAGCATGGCGAGCACCAGCTGTGCCCGGTGCTCCGGGCGCAGCCGGTCGGCCAGGCGGCTCTTGGCCCGATCGAGGCTCTTGACCGCGATCACGGCGTGCACGGCATGCGGACGCATGGTCCTAATCCTTCCACGAGTGCTTCCATGGCATATTGGGCAGATGACGAGGGCGGCAGTGCTGGGCGCGGGATCGTGGGGGACCGCGTTCGCGAAGGTGTTGGCGGACGCGGGAACCGAGGTCACGATCTGGGCCCGGCGGCCCGAGGTGGCGAAGGCGCTCGCCACCGAACATCGCAATCCGTTCTATCTGCCCGACGTGCGATTACCGCCGATCGCGGCCACCCACGATCACGTCGAAGCGCTCGATGGGGCCGACATTGTCGTACTCGCGGTTCCGTCTCAATCCCTGCGCGCGAATCTCGAAACGTGGAAGGACTCGATCGGGCCGGACGCGGCGCTGCTCAGTCTCGCCAAGGGCATCGAGACCGGAACGCTACTGCGGATGAGTCAGGTCATCGGCGAGGTCACCGGTGCCGATGAGAGCCGCATCGCGGTGCTGTCGGGGCCGAATCTGGCCAAGGAGATCGCCGCCGAGCAGCCCGCGGCGACCGTGATCGCCTGCACCGATGCCGCGCGGGCGGCCGCGCTGCAGCAGGCCTGCGCCAACGGATACTTCCGGCCCTACACCAATACCGATGTGATCGGCTGTGAAATCGGCGGTGCCTGCAAGAACGTCATCGCGCTTGCCTGCGGCATCGCCTCGGGAATGGGGTTGGGTGACAACTCGATCGCCAGTCTGATCACCCGCGGGCTGGCCGAGATCATCCGGCTCGGGGTAGCGCTCGGCGCGGAGCCGGTCACGCTTGCGGGTTTGGCCGGGGTGGGCGATCTGGTCGCCACTTGCACCTCGCCGCTGTCGCGCAACCGGTCATTCGGGCATGTGCTCGGGGCGGGCGGGTCCATGGAGGCGGCCCAGGAGGCAACCCATGGCCAGGTCGCCGAGGGTGTGAAGTCGTGCACATCGATTCGGGCGCTGGCCGCCGCACACGATGTGGAGATGCCGCTGACCACATCGGTACACCTGGTGTGTCATGAGGGAGTTTCGGTGCGTGCAGCGGTTGACAAACTGCTGGGACGGCGGATCAAACCGGAATAGGGCCGAAGGCGGGCATCGCACGGGCGCGAGGTTGGTTCGCCCCGCATAACGGGTACGGTTCCGTTCATGACGAACCGGATCAGGGTGGCTGTGGTGTTCGGCGGGCGCAGTAACGAGCACGCCGTGTCCTGTGTATCCGCTGGCAGCGTGCTGCGCAACCTGGATCCGCAACAGTACGAGGCGGTGCCCATCGGCATCACCCACGACGGCGCCTGGGTGCTCGGCAGCTCCGATGTGGCCGCGCTGACCTTTTCGAGCGACCGGCAAGCAGTCGCCACGGACGGCTTCAAGGACAATGCGCTGCCCGCGGTGGACAGCACCGGCACCGCGCTGACCATGGCCGCCGACCCGAGCCGGTCCGGAGCGCTGGTCGCGCTGGACGATCCGAGTGTGACGCTGGGTTCGGTGGATGTGGTGTTCCCGATCCTGCACGGCCCGTTCGGTGAGGACGGGACGCTGCAGGGCATGCTCGAATTGGCCGGGGTGCCATATGTCGGGCCGGGCGTGCTGGCCAGCGCGGCGGGTATGGATAAGGAATTCACCAAGAAGCTGCTCGCCGCCGAGGGGCTGCCGATCGGGCGGCAGGTGGTGCTGCGGCCCGGTGCCGACACGCTCGGCGCGGACGATCGGGCGCGGCTCGGACTTCCGGTGTTCGTCAAACCGGCACGCGGGGGCTCCTCGATCGGCATTACCAAGGTCACCGACTGGAGTGCGTTGGACGCGGCGATCGCCGCGGCGCGGGTACACGATCCGAAGGTGATCGTGGAGGCGGGCATCCTCGGACGTGAAGTCGAATGCGGTGTACTGGAATTTCCGGACGGCCGGGTCGAGGCCAGCGTGGTGGCCGAGATCCGGATGCCGGATGCCGATGCCGCGGCGCCGGAGTTCTACGACTTCGAAACCAAATACCTCGACGATGTCTGCGAATTCGACGTTCCAGCGAAGCTGGACGACGAAGTGTCCGACAGCATAAGGGAACTCGCGGTGCGCGCGTTCAAGGCACTGGACTGCCAGGGACTCGCCCGGGTCGATTTCTTCGTCACTGCCGAGGGGCCGGTGATCAACGAGATCAATACGATGCCCGGCTTCACATCGATCTCGATGTACCCACGCATGTGGGAGGCGACCGGAATCGACTACCGGACACTGGTTTCCACGCTGATCGAGACCGCGCTGGCACGGGGTACCGGCCTGCGTTAGTGGCCGAGCGGCCTATCGCTCCAGGGCGGCGGTCAGTTCGGCAGGGGGGCGGGTTCGATCGGCTTCGCGGGCAGATTCGCGGTGATGGTGTCCGAAACTCCTTGCAGCGGAGTCGGTCCGGAGCCGTCGGGAACGGTCAGTGCGATATAGGTTTCGCGGTCGACGGCGAACCAGGTGCTCGCCTTGGCGGCGGCATCGCGGACCTCGAACCACTGCACGCCATTGACGATCTGCAGCGCGGCGGCGCGGTTGAACTCCAGCGGTCGCTCCAGGCCGCAGCGCAGCACGATGGGATCGCCGCCGTCCTTGCGCTGCCAGGCACGGGTCGCGGGCGGAGCGGGTTCCACCAGGGTGGATTTGGTGTAGTCGCCGAGGTCGACCGGTAGTGCGGGCAGCAAGGCGGTGCAGGCGGGTCCGGTCGCGGCGGGCGCGGGGACCGGACCGAGTACCAGGGGTTCGCGTTCGGTCGGCGCGCGGCGGGCCAGCACGGCGGCGACGAGGACGGCGACTACCAGCACCACCGGTAGTGCGACGGCGGTCGCGATCAGCGCGGGTGGGTAGCCCCGGGTTTCGGGGGCCGATTCGGCGCCAGCTGACTCGGCAGCGGCGTCCTCCGGGCCGCTATCGGCCGTTTCGGACTCGGCGTCGACATCTTCGGAGGTCTCGGTGGCGGGCAGGGGCGCGTTCTCCGCTGTGGCGCCCGGCGCTACGGCGCTATCGCCAGCCGACTCCGCCGTGTCCGATGACAGCTCGGCATCCTTCGACTCCTCGGCCTTCGGCGAATCCGCCCTCGACGAATCGCGCTCCGACGACTCCGCCGCCATGCTCACCGGTCCTTCCTGTTCGCACCGGTTGCGGGGATGGATGCTGCGCACCGGCCTGGTAGTACTCGATTGCCCTGGAAAGGGTACCCTCGGTCGGATTCCAGCCAGCACGACGTCGGGAAGGGACCGGTCATCAGCGAAAGCACGCCACCGCGGACAGTGCGTGAGCTGGGGGAGTTCGCACTGATCGAGCGGATCAACGCGGGCCGGGTCCAGGCGCCCGGCGTACTGCTCGGTCCCGGCGACGATGCCGCCGTGGTGGCCGCGCCGGACGGCCGGTTCGTGGTGACAACCGACATGCTGGTTCAGGATCGGCACTTCCGGCTCGATTGGTCCGGTCCCTGCGATATCGGGCGGAAGGCGATCGCGCAGAACGCGGCCGATGTGGTTGCGATGGGCGCGGTGCCGACCGCATTCGTGGTGGCGCTGGGTTGTCCGGCCGATACGCCGGTCGAGGTCATCGACGGTCTCACCGACGGTATGTGGGCCGAGGCGGGGCGGGCCGGTGGTTCGATCGCGGGCGGTGATGTGGTGCGCAGCCCGCAGTTGGTCATCTCGGTCACCGCCTTCGGCGATCTGGACGGTCGCGCGCCGATCACCAGAGCCGGTGCGCGCGTGGGGGATACGGTCGCGGTGGCCGGTCGGCTCGGTTGGTCCGCCGCCGGGCTGGCGGCCCTGACCGCCGGGGTCGATCCGGACGACGAGCTCGTTGCCGAAGCGCTTGCGGCCCATCGGGTCCCGCAGCCGCCCTATTCGGCGGTGCTGGCCGCGATCGTCGATGTTGCTGCCGGACCGGATGATTCGAATACCTCAGCGGAGGGCGTGCTCGGGTCGTCCGCGGCCGCGATCCCCAACTCGCTGACCGATATCTCGGACGGACTGCTCGCGGATCTGGGCCATATTGCCGCGGTGTCCGGCGTGGCCATCGATATCGGTTCGACCGCATTGCGCGATCCGGAACTGGAGGCGATCGCGCGACGCCTGGATGCCGATGCGACGCAATGGATTCTGACCGGCGGCGAGGATCATGCCTTCGTCGGAACCTGGTCGGCGCGGCGGGAATTGCCGCCGGGCTGGACGCCGATCGGATGTGTGCTGGCAGGTCACGGCGTCACTGTCGACGGTGTGCGACGGTCGGGCAGCGGGGGCTGGGAATCGTTCAGCGGGGTGGACTCGGCATCCGAGCCCGAGCCACGATAGGTTGTGCGGTCATGGGCGCGAAACCACTGACGGAAATCATGGATCCGGGTTGGGCGAAGGCTCTCGAACCCGTTGCGGAGCAGATCTCGGCCATGGGCGAATTCCTGCGCGCGGAGAACGCCGCGGGCCGTGGCTATCTACCGGCCGGTGAGAATGTGCTGCGCGCCTTCCAGCGCCCGTTCGACGCGGTGCGCGTGCTGATCGTCGGCCAGGATCCGTATCCGACGCCCGGCCATCCGATGGGGCTGAGTTTCTCTGTCGCCCCGGATGTTTCGCCGGTTCCGCGCAGCCTCGCCAATATCTTCGCCGAATACAGCAAGGACCTCGGCTACACCACACCGTCCAATGGCGATCTGAGTCCGTGGTCGGATCAGGGCGTGCTGCTGCTGAACCGAGTCCTCACGGTCTCGCCGGGACAGCCCGCATCCCATCGCGGCAAGGGCTGGGAAGCAGTGACCGACCAGGCGATTCGCGCGCTGGTGGCCAGGGATGAACCGCTGGTCGCGATCCTGTGGGGTCGCGACGCGCAGACACTGAAGCCGCAGCTGGCCGAGGCCGAGGTGCCCTATATCGAATCCGTGCATCCGTCGCCACTGTCGGCCTCGCGCGGGTTTTTCGGTTCGCGACCCTTCTCGCGAGTGAATGAACTACTCGACGAACTGGGTGCCGAACCTGTTGACTGGCGCCTGCCCTGATCCCGGGCGCTGAGGTAAAACAAAGTAGAGGAGCACAATTCAATGCACATCAAGACCGTCCGCGGCGCCACCGTCGCGCTGGCATTCTGCGCGGCCATGGCCGGCGGCGCAGCCACCGCGAGTGCGGCCCCGCTGCGACTGGAGCCCGCTGCGGACACCACCTCGACCGGCAACGCCGCCCCGGTCGGTGAGGAATTCACCTCGAACGGCTCCTCCACCATTTCTTCTTCGGTGAATGCGAAGGTCGCCTGCCTGCTGCAGAACACCCTCAGCGCGCAAGGTAAGTGGAACTGCTGACGTCCCGTTGACCGGGGGTCAACAAGAGGCCCCACGGAGGCTGTGCGATCCTCGGATCGTGAGTAATGCGAACAACCTGCTCGATCCGATTCGGCTGCACCTGCGTGGTTCGGATGGGATCGAGCTGGCGGCCGACCAGTTCGGCCCGGCGGACGGCCCGCTCGTGCTGTTCCTCCACGGTGGCGGACAAACCCGACACTCGTGGAAGCAGACGGGGGCGAAGCTGGCCGCCGCCGGGATGCGGGTCGTCACGCTGGACGCCCGCGGCCACGGTGACAGTCAGTGGGCGGCGGATGCGAATTACCGGCGCGACACGATGGTCGCGGATCTGGTCAATGTGCTCGAGCAGTTGGGTGCGCCCGCGGTCGTGGTCGGGGCGAGCATGGGCGGGATCACCGGCCTGCTCACCACGATGGTGCCCGGTGGCGAGGCGATCAGCGCGTTGGTGCTCGTCGATATCGTCACCCGACCCGAACCGACTGGTGTCGCGCGGGTGATCGACTTCCTCGGCAAGCATCGCGGCGGATTCGACACGCTGGAGCAGGCCGCCGACGCGGTCGCCGAATATATGCCACACCGCCCGCGGCCCAAGAACACCGATGGTCTGCAGCGGAACTTGCGGCAGCGCGAGGGGCGCTGGTACTGGCACTGGGATCCGGACATGCTCGGGGACCGCGTGGAGGATGCGAGCGAGATGAGCCAGCAGATGGAGGTCGCGGCGCGTGCTCTGACGATGCCGGTGCTGCTGGTGCGCGGTATGCAGTCCGATGTGGTGACGCCCGAGGGAGCCGCGGCATTTCGGGAGATGGTGCCGCATGCGCAGTTGGTCGAGATCGGTGGAGCGGCGCATACCGCGGCCGGTGACGACAATGATGCCTTCACCGATGCGGTCGCCAAATTCGTGCTGGAGACTCGGACGATGGAGACCGAATCCGTTTGTGACTAAACGTACTTCGGCTTGCGCTTCTCGATGAACGCGTTGACGCCCTCGATGCCCGCCGGGCTGTTCGCCGCGGCGGCGATCGCATCGCGTTCATAGTCGAGCTGTTCGCTCAGCGTCGCCGAATTCGACCGCGCCAGTAGTGATTTGATGCTCGCATAGGTGGATCGTGGTCCGGTCGTGAAGGTTCGGGCCAGGTTCATGGCCTCGTCGCGCACCTGCTCGTCGTCGACCAAGCGGCTGAGGATGCCGAGCCGCACGGCCTCCTCGGCGGTGAGAATCGCATCGGTGAGCAGGATTTCGCGCGCCCGTCCCGCACCGACGATGCGCGGCAGCGTCCACGACATCCCGCCGTCCGGGCTCAGGCCGATCCCCGGATAGGCCGGACGCAACTTGGTGCTCGGCCCGCCGATGGCGATATCGGCCGCACATACCAGGCTCATCCCGGCTCCCGCCGCCCAGCCCTGCACCCCGACCACCACCGGCACCGTCGTCTCGTCCAGCGCCCGCACGAAGTCGTGCAGCACCGTCGCCAGCCCGTGAATATGTCCCGCCCGATCCTCCGCCTCGGCGAACCCCCGCACATTCCCACCCGCACAGAAGTTCGCCCCGCTCCCCGTCAACACCACGGCCCCCACCTCGCGCCCCGCCGCCCGCAATGCCTCCGTCCCGGCGGTAATCCCCTGGAAGTCCATAGAAGTGCCATTGGCGGCGGTAGCAATCGTGATCTGCAGAACGCCGTCCGCAATGGTGACGTACTCGGTTTGCGCAGTGGAGGTCATGTCCAGCACCCTATCGCTGCCCATCGGCATTGCACCCGGCTGGCGCCGTATCCGGGCACTCACATGCGTGCACCCTTCTCCAGATTGCACCTTCGGCACAGGATCTGGAGATTGGCGACACTTGTCGCGCCACCGCGGCTCAGCGGGATGATGTGATCGAATTCGAGGTAATGCTGGTCCCCGCATTGGCAGCATCGGCCTCTATCACGCTGCCACACTTCGGATTTCACGTCTGGCGAAATCGAGCGGGTGTCGCGCTGTCCGGGCGCGAGTACCAGCCGCTTGGCCACTCGCAGGGCTCCCTCCAACACCGCAGCGACATACTCGGGATCCGGTACCTGGTAGGTGCCGCCTCCGCGCGCGGTTGTCGCCGCAATGACGACATTCCCGTATTCGGGGGCAACCGAGACGATCTTCGCCCACGGCAGTTCGGTTCCCGCTCCGGTGCCGACGAACCTGACCTTCTTGCTGCTGCCGATCAGCCTTCCGCTGTTGTGCCTCGGCCCACTGGCCAGGTACTTGACCTGGGTTGCGTTCACGTCGATATACAATGTTTCATCGGCTTCCAGGTGCAGCCCGGGCCGTTGGATCCGTGGCAGATCGCCAGCCCGCACCTGAGTGAGCGAGCGACCGCGGAGCATACGCTGACGAAGTTGGCTGACGAACTGGTCCGCGGGCGAGAGCCCGATGGCTGATTGCAGGTCGGCGATGGCATGTTCGAAGTCATCCATCTCGTGCTGTTCGATCTCGTCATCGGCAAACGCGAATGCGACAATGCGCTCCAGATATGCCAGAGCGAGGGGGCGCATCGCCTCGCCCCCGGTGGCCTCGTCGATCCGCTGGAATCGCAGCGCGATCCACAGGTCATCCCATGCATCGCCACGAGGACCGGATGTGGTCAGAACCTGCCATGCCTGTGACCGCCATACCTCCATGAACCCGGCAACCTCGGATTCGCAGGCACGGCACGGTGGAATCGAGCCGAACCGCGGTACCCGCTTCGGCCATCCGCAGCGTTCGCAGATCGCGGGATCGGACGCGAAGAATTGTCGCCTGTCCGCACTCCAAGTCAAGCCGTTCCACCAGCGGATTTGGCCGGAATCGTCTGGATCCTGATACCAGCCCGCGGCCGTACGGGGCAAGGTGGCGGGCATTGTTCGGTGGGGCGTGGCGACGGGTGTGCCGACTGGAGGGCTGACGGCTGGACCGGCTGGGGGTTCACCATCGGCTGGATCGTCGATCTCGACACCGAATTCCTCGGCCAGCCCACGCAACCCACTGCCCCAGCCTTGGCCTACCGCGCGAAACTTCCATGCCCCCGCTCTCCGGTAGAACTCGCCGAGCACCATCGCGGTCACCATGTCGGGCTGCTCGGCGTCGAAGCTGAGCAACTCGGTGCCCGAACTGCGAACCGATACCCTGAGACCGGACACATCCCGAAAGGAACCATGGTCGACCGATCCCGCAATTACGATCCGGGTCACATCGGATTCGACGGCCGTCAGGTTGATCCCGATCGTCGCGCTTCCGGGGGAAGTGGTCTCGAGCGCAACGGACCCTGAGGGATTCCGTGGGGCGTTGTAGAACACGAAATCGTCGTTGGATCGGATCTTTCCCGCGTCGGTCAATAGCAGCGCCTGCGGATCGACCTCGTGCTCGGACCCCCATGACAGCACCAGCGCCACCGTTGACGCGTTGACCGGCGCGTTTCCCCCTCGTGTGAGCATCATGCGGGGAAAACCGTTTGCGGAACACGTGTCGTTACGACATTGACCACCGGCGAAGCGATTTGGGTATTTGGGCCCTAATCGGACAAGTTCTTGCCGCGCTGCTCGACTCCGCGCACCATGCGGACTTCGGTGGCGGGGGTGAAGGCTTCTATTCGGGTGGTGCCGTCCGGTTCGAAGCCGTGTTTGCGGTAGAAGGCCTGGGCGCGTGGGTTTTTCTCGAAGACCCAGAGGGAGCAGGGGGTGTCGGCGGGGAGGGCGGCGCGGATCAGGGCGTCGGCCACGCCGGTGCCGTACCAGGCGGCGCGGACGTAGAGGGCGTTGAGTTCGGTTGGGGTGACCGGGGATTCGTCGCGGGAGGCGCCGACGCTGGCGAAGCCGATAACGTGATCGTCGACCAGGGCGACGTGGGTGCTGTTCGGGTAGCGGATCCGGAGGCGTTCCCATTGCTCCGCTCGGCGGTGCACGTCGAAGGCGTCGAGTACGTGGTCCGGGACCAGGCCGCGGTAGGCCTCACGCCAGCAGGTGATATGGCATTCGGCCAGGCTGTGGACGTGTTCGGCGGCGAGTGCCGTGATCCGCCACGGTGGGGTCGGCTCGGTCATCCCGGAAAGCTTGACTGCCCGGCAACTGATTTCGCAAGCACATGGGTAACTCGTCGGGTACGTCCAAGAGTCGACCATGCACCAACTGTCGGCCCGCGACGCATCGTCAGTCGCACCTGACGACCGGCAAAAGATTCGGGGAGGCGGAAAAGACATACGCCCCGAGCACCGGATGGTGTCGGGGCGTATGTCGGTCTAGGTTGGATCGGCCTCGCGGCAGATCAGCCGCGAACGACCTTTCCGGCCTTCAGGCAGGAGGTGCACACGTTCATGCGGCGGGTGTTGCCCGGGGCGACCTGGGCACGCACGGTCTGGATGTTCGGGTTCCAACGACGGTTGGTACGCCGGTGCGAGTGCGAGACCGACTTCCCGAAGCCGGGGCCCTTGGCACAGACGTCGCAGACGGCAGCCATAGTCGCGAACTCCTTCATGTCATGTGGGGACTGCTGCACATCGGCAGCATGTCCGGAAACGATGTCTTAATGCCCTGCCGACTGACGTCGGCCAGCGCAGACCGGCCTCGGCCGCGCTAGGCAACCCTGCAAGGGTAGCTGGCGGGGTCCGGATCCGCCAAACCGGGTCGTGGAGCAACGGCCCGTGGACACCACCGATCGTAGTGGATCGGTGTCGCCGATCGACTGTCGGTCTCGCCAGCTAACCTGGCGAACGGTGGCAGGCCCGTTCGAGCGACCTGCCAGCAGTCGCTAGCGGTGTGGACGATCGCGGAGAGAGGTGGCGGTGCCCGGAGTGCGGGACATGACGAGCGATGGCCGCGGTGACGCAGAACTTCCATCCGCTGTCGGGTCGAATGCTCTCAACGGTCCGGCGTTGCTGCGCTGGGGCCGGGTCTGCCTCGAGGGTCTCGAACAACGGCGCGAGGAGATCAACGCGCTCAATGTCTTTCCTATCGCCGACGCCGATACCGGCACGAACATGCTGGCAACCATGCGGGCGGCGATGCAGGCCGCCGAGGCCGCGATGGCCGCCGCCCCGTCCACAGCCGCTGTCTCGTCCACATATGAGGTGGCCGCCGCGATGGCGCGCGGTGCGACCCTCGGTGCGCGCGGCAATTCGGGAATCATCCTTTCGCAGGTGCTGCGGGGGATCGCCGAAGCGGTGCGTCATGGCCTGCTGACCGCCGATACGCTGCGCGCCGCGCTGGCCACGGCCTCGGCATTGGTGCGCGAATCATTGAGTGTGCCGGTCGAGGGGACCATCCTGACCGTGCTGGATCGGGCGTCCGACTGTGCCGCGGCCTGTCCGGACCCCGTGCTGGCCGAGGTCGCGGTGGCGGCGGCCGACGGTGCCGCCAAGGCGCTCGGTGACACACCTGCCCAGCTCGGGGTGCTGCGCGAGGCCGGGGTGGTCGATGCGGGTGCCCGTGGGCTCGTGGTGCTGCTCGACAGTCTGGTCGCGGTCACGCTCGGGGAGACACCTGATCGGCCGCAGTATGTGCGCGGCGAGTTCGCAGCCTCGCCGGCGCATGTCGAACGTGGCGATATGGACGTCGTCGCGGCACACGACGGCTCGCCGTCGCGGGAAGGTGCCGAGTCCCAGGGCAGCGTCGAATGCCAGGGCGGCGTCGAATCCCGGAACGGTGCCGAACCTCGGAACAGCGCCGAACCGCACTTCGAGGTGATGTACCTGCTCTCCGATACCGACAACCGACGCATAGCCCGCCTCCGCGATCGCCTCGCCGAACTCGGCGACTCCGTTGTGGTGGTCGGTGACGGCGCGGGCTCCTGGTCCGCGCACGTACATTGCGCCGACGCCGGAGCCGCGGTCGAAGCGGGCATCGCCACCGGCACCCTGAGCGCCATCCGCATCGAAAGTTTCGCCATCACCGCCCAACCGTTCGCGCCTGCCTGGACCGATCACGATGGTCGCGCGGACCGCGGAGTGCTGGCTGTGGTGGCGGGCGATGGGGCCGCGGCGCTGTTCGAAGCCGGGGGAGCGGTGGTGCTCGGCGGCGACGGCACGGTCACCAGCGCCGCGCTGCTCGGCGCGATCCGACAGCTGCCGAATCGGGAGGTGCTGGTATTGCCGAATGGCGCCCTGCCCGCGCACGAGCTGGTCGCGGTCGGTGTCGCGGCTCGTGACGCGCACCGCGACGTGCTGCTGTTGCCGAGCGGGTCCATGGTGCAGGGATTGGCGGCACTGGCCGTGCACGACTGTGGGCGGATCGCGGTGGACGATGCCTTCGCGATGTCGGAGGCGGCGGCCGCTACCCGGTGGGGATCGTTGCGCGCCGCCACCGAGCGGGCCCTCACCATGGTCGGCACCTGCGATGCGGGCGACGGACTCGGCCTGGTCGGCCACGATGTGGTGGTGATCGACCGGGATGTGCCGACCGCGGGCCGGACCCTGCTCGACCGGATGCTCGCCTTCGGCGGCGAGCTGGTCACCTTGCTCATGGGCGCGGCGGCCCCCGCCGAACTCGCGGCCGAACTCGCCGCGCATATCGCGGACGGCTTCCCCGGCATCGAGGTGAGCGTGTACTCCGGTGGGCAGCACGCGGATCTGGTGCAGATTGGGGTGGAATAGGGATATGGCGACACTGAGTGATCGGCTGGACCATCTGCTCGGCGTGAAGGCTGCCGAGCCGCTGGCCGATGCCTTCGACATGCACACCGTCGAGGATCTGTTGCGGCACTACCCATTGCGCTATGCGACCCAGGGCCAGCCGCTCACCCAGGAGCAGCCGGAAGAGGGTGCGCACATCACCGTCATCGGCCGGGTGACGAAAACCGAACTGCGGCCGATGAAGAACCGCAGGGGCAGACTGCTCAAGGTGGCCCTCGATACCGGTTCGGTCGCCCCGATCGATATCACTTTCTTCAATGGCGACAAGGTGAGTTACCTTGTCCGCGAAGGTGTCCGGGCGATGATGTCGGGCACCGTGCACTGGTGGCGGCCGGACCGCTGGAACCTCGCGCATCCCGATTATCTGATCCTGCCCGATAAGGAAGAGGCCTCGATCGAGAACCTCACCTCGGTGCGCGGCGGCGGTGCACTGCGCGGACTGGCGCAGAGTGCGAAAGGTAAAGAGGGAGTGGATGTCTCGTTCTTCGAACGGGAATTCATTCCGGTGTATCCGGCGACCGCCAAGGTGCAGAGCTGGGATCTGCTGGCCTGTGTCCGGCAGGTGCTCGATCAGCTCGATCCGATCGACGATCCGCTGCCGAGCACGCTGCGCGAGGATCGCGGCCTGATGAAGGTCTCCGACGCACTGCGCCTGATCCACCTGCCCGAGCACAAATCCGATATCGAACAGGCCAGGGAGCGTTTGCGTTTCGACGAGGCGCTGGCCCTGCAGCTGGTACTCGCCGAGCGGCGACACGACGCGGAGGGGCGGACGGCCCGACCGTGTCCGCCGCGCTCCGACGGCATCGCGGCGGCTTTCGATACCCGCCTGCCCTTCGAACTGACCGAAGGGCAGCGGCAGGTGATCTCGGAGATCTCCGACGATCTCGCGCGCAGCCATCCGATGCACCGGCTGCTGCAGGGTGAGGTGGGTTCGGGCAAGACGATCGTCGCACTGCACGCGATGTTGCAGGCGGTCGACGCCGGACAGCAGTGCGCACTGCTCGCGCCGACGGAAGTCCTTGCCGCTCAGCACTATCGGTCGTTGCGCGCGATGCTCGGCGATCTCGGCACCGCGGGTGAACTCGGCGCCGCCGACCAGGCGACCAAGGTGGTGTTGGTGACCGGTTCGATGTCGGCGTCGGCGAAGAAGGCCGCACTGCTCGACGCGGTCACCGGCGAGGCCGGCATCGTCATCGGTACGCACGCATTGATCCAGGACGCGGTGGAGTTCTTCGATCTGGGCATGGTGATCGTCGACGAACAGCACCGGTTCGGCGTCGAGCAGCGGGATGCGTTGCGCGCCAAGGCGAAAGCCGGTGCCAGCCCACATCTGCTGGTCATGACCGCGACCCCGATACCCCGAACCATCGCCATGACCACCCTCGGCGATCTGGAGACCTCGACCCTCACCCAGCTGCCCCGGGGCCGCTCACCGATCGTCTCGAAGGTGGTGCCGCGCAAACAGCATCCGAATTGGGTGGACCGCGCCTGGGAGCGCATCCGGGAGGAGGTCGCGGCCGGTCGGCAGGCCTATGTGGTGTGCTCGCGCATCGGCGATGACGAGGAGAACGGCAAGAGCCGCAACGGCAAGAAGTCCGGCAGGTCGAAGGACGGTCCCGAGCAGGAAGGTCCGACCACCGCCGCAGCCGTCGAGGTCTTCGACATGCTGCGTACCGGCCCATTGGCGAACGTCCGGGTCGGGCTACTGCACGGCAGACTGCCGACCGATGAAAAAGACCAGGTGATGCGGGCATTCAACGATGGTGATATCGATGTGCTGGTCTGCACCACCGTCGTCGAGGTCGGCGTCGATGTGCCGAACGCGACCGTCATGGTCATTGTGGACGCGGACCGCTTCGGTGTCAGCCAGCTGCATCAGCTGCGTGGGCGGATCGGCCGTGGCAAACATCCCGGCCTGTGCCTGCTCATCACCGACGCCGGTCCCACCGGCACCGCCATGGCCCGGCTCGACGCGGTCGCCGCCACCACCGACGGCTTCGAACTCGCGGTCCTCGATCTGCGCCAACGCCGCGAAGGCGATGTTCTCGGCGCCGCCCAATCCGGCACCGCGCGCTCACTGCGCCTGCTCTCCCTGCTCGATGACCTCGAAGTCATCACCGCCGCACAGGAACTCGCGCGCGCGGTTGTCGAAGCCGACCCCGGTCTGCGCAAGCATCCTGGGTTGGCGAGCATGATGCGCGCCGCCGTCGACTCCGAACGCATCGAATATCTGGCCAAGTCCTGATCCGCCCCGATCACTGTCTCCGTTTACCGCAGTTCCACCCCAAGGGCGGTCAGGGCGACGACCCGATCGACCGGGATGCTGCCGTTGCGGTGGTCGATCTGGCTTTGGACCAGCCAAGCGACCGAGGTGGAAGCCATCGGCTGTCACGTGGGTTCTGCGGATATCGGTGTGGCCGTGCTCGGCGGAATTCCTCGATATGCGTGAGTGCGCTCTGCCAGCGGGCGACTTTGATCCGCTGCTGTCCACTGGGTTGCCGTCGTAAGTCGACACCAGCCGTCCGCAGTCAGCGAATCTGCTCGGCAGTGCGTGCGTGCCGTCGCGGAAATGACTGCGGCAGTGGGAAATCCACCCGCCGAGCGATACACCATCCTGCGACACATCCAGCGCATGCAGTTGCACCACCCTGTCGTCGGACAGTGTTCCGGCCCGGTATTCGGCGCGCCGTCGGTACAGCCATTTGCCGAGTAGGTGCTCTTCATCGGTCGCGAAATCCGCGGGGATATCGCAATGTCCGTCCGCAGCGACACGAGACAGCCGCTTGGCTTCAGGTCGTGCACGGCTGCACTTCACAGCGCGGCTACCCAGATCACCGCGACGGCTGCGATGGTCAGCGCGGAAACACATACACACATACGCCATGTGCTTCCCCAGTCACCGATCGCCTTACGCACAGTCTTTCCAACCTCAGCCCACATGTCGTCTCCTACGTCGCGAGGACGGTGCCGGTCCGCACCATCTCGCCAACCAGAGACCACGATCATGCCGGTGTCCAAAATAGTTCGGACAGTTGAAGTCTCGATCAGCAGGTCGGATGCCAGTAAGATGGCTGTCCGCGGACAGCCGGACAATCATCGGACGCCGCGCTACAGGCCAATAAGGGGGATGGATTCGGTGGCTGCAGTCACGGACGACGATCTTGCTCGGGTGCGAACCCACCAGGAGCTTGGTAATCTAATCCGCCAACTGCTGGCTCATGCAGAACTGTCGTACCGCAAAGTTGAAGCAGTCGCGCGCAAGGTAAAAACCGATGGCAAAGAAATCTCCCTGGGGAGGTCGGCGCTCACTGATATCTGTAATGGCCGCAGAATCACCGAAGACAAATTGCGACTGCTCCTGTACGTCTGCGGCGTACCGCAAGAGCAGGTCAGAAAGTGGCTGACAGCCTTCGATCACGCTGCGGACCAGCCGATCCGAAATGCCACCGAACCTTCCGACGACGACGCAACAGACCAGCACAACAGCTCGCCGCCCCACGCCGTACCCACATCTCGCGCTGACTTCGAGGTCGGCGTCAATCTTGCAATCCATGCAGCTGGATATGCGGCGGTGCCGGAACGTCCGGTGGTGACGACGGCCCTGCGCCGAGATGTGACGACGTTCCTCGGGCGTTGCGACGAGTTGCAGCGCATCGTAGACGCAGTGGAGGAAGGGCGGGCTGAGCCGATCTACACCATCGACGGTATGCCCGGCATCGGCAAGACCGCCCTCGTCACGCGTGCAGCCCATCGGTTGACTCCATATTTTCCCGACGGCCAGTACTTCGTTGAGTTGCATGCGCACACCCCCGGGCGAGCTCCTGCCGACTCCGCCAAGGTCTTGGCGGAGTTGCTTATTGGGTTGGGTGTCGATCCCCGGACTGTCCCCGACACGCTGCAAGGGCGGCGAGACATGTGGCGTAACAAGCTCACAGGCAAGAGCGTGCTGCTTGTGCTTGACGACGCACGCGACCACGACCAGGTCGAACCGCTGCTCCCGGCTTCTGCAGGCTGTCTAACCTTGATTACGAGCCGCAGCCGTCTTGTCGCGCTCGATGGCGCGACCCCACTCGTGCTGAAAAATCTCGACTCTGTCTCCGCGGCAGACCTGTTCATCACGTTGGCTGGTCGTACAGCGACCGAAACCGATCGGGCGGCGGTAGACCGGATCGTACGGTTGTGCGGGTATCTGCCGTTAGCGATAGTCGTATTGGCCGGGCGTTTGGCTCATCATCCGGTCTGGAGTATTCCCAAGCTCGCGGATGAATTCGCCGCTACCGCCGATCGACTCACCGAACTCGGCACCAGAGATCGTGCGGTGCGCGCCGCGTTTGTAATGTCGTACAAGGACCTGCCAGCCGACCGTCAGCGACTGTTTCGTTATCTCGGGCTGCATCCGGGAGCCGATATCAATGCTGCAGCAGCGGCAGCGTTGGCAGATATCCCTGTCGAATCGGCTCGCTCGGATTTAGAAGCTCTCTACACGGATCATCTGCTCGACGAAGCGAACCAGGGTCGATACACTTTGCATGACCTACTGCGCGTATTCGCCGGCGAGTTGGCCGCTGCGGACCCACCTGAAGATTCCTCGCGCGCAATAAATCGAATGCTGGACTACTATCAACGCACTGTGAGGAACCCTCCTAGTGGCGCACAAGCAGGATCTTGGATCCGTAGCGAGCATGCCAACCTCATAGCGTGTTTCGACTACGTCATCGCAAACCGACCCACCAAAGCAATAGTGTTCGGCAATACGCTGGCATCCGTGCTAGTCCGGTACGGCCCATGGCCTATAGCTGTCCAACTCTACGAGCGGACACATGCTATAACGAGAGACCTGAGTAATGAACTAGGCGAAGCCAGAATACTCACCTTCCTCGGCCTTATGCAGAGGCTGCTCGGGAATTTCGCCGAGGCCGCCGCTGCACACTTGAAGGCCCTGGCCATTTACCGAAAGCTCGGCGATCAGGAGAGCGAGGCCCTTACAGTCTACCTACTCGGCATCGTGCGAACGCTCACCAAGAATCATGAAGAGGCTAGCGCTTTATACAACCGGGCATTGGATCTCTATCGCCAACTCAATATTCAGTTGGGCGAAGCGCTCATCCTCGATATCCTCGGTACGACACAAAAGGATGAAGGTAACCATGTCGATGCCATTGCCCTGTACCAACAGGCACTAGCGATTAGCCGCAGAGTTGGCGATCGAACCCTTGAAGCCCACACCACTTTCGGACTCGGCGAGGTATATCGATCGATTGGCAATGACGCGTCTATCCTGTACGAACAGGCAATTGCCCTCTATGGCAGCCTCGACCACCAACACGGCGTCGCCAATGTCCTATGCAGCGTCGCCGCTGGTCTTCGAGTCGACAAAGATTACGCCGAAGCCATTAACAAGTATCAGCAGGCGTTGGCGATCTATCGCAGCGTTGGTGACCAACTCGGCGAAGCGAATACCCTCTACCGGCTCGGCGATCTGCAGCGGATAGCCGCAAAATATCTTCAGGCCGCCGAACTGCTACGCGAGGCAC